>CAJMSO010000103.1 GCA_905216075.1 uncultured bacterium
CTTGAAAATGATTAAGCAACGCCGCTTGAGCCGAAGCCGCCGGCTCCTCGGTCGGTTTTGTCTAGTTCGTCTACCTCTACGAGATTGACCGTGGGGACTTCTTGGATGACGAGTTGGGCGATGCGGTCGCCTTTGTTGATCTGGATATTGTTGGTGGGATCCAGGTTGATAAGGATGACTTTGAGTTCTCCTCGATAGTGGGCGTCGATGAGACCGGGCGTGTTGACTATAGACAGGCCCTGCTTAATGGCTAGGCCGCTGCGGGGCTGGACAAAGCCGGCGTAGCCATCGGGCAACGCAATGGCCAGGCCAGTAGGTACCAAGCGACGCTCAAAGGGCTTGAGGGTGCAGTCTTCGTTGGCGCGGAGGTCAAGACCGGCATCTGTGGGATGAGCGTATTTGGGAAGCTCGACCGTGGGATCGAGACGCTTAATGTTAACGGTAATGTTGGACATGAAATCACCTTAGCTTGTCGAGCTCTTGCAAAAACTCATCGACGTCTTTGAAATCGCGATAGACCGAGGCAAAGCGAATGTAGGCCACCTTGTCGATCTTGGCCAAGCGCTTGAGCACCATATCGCCCAGTTCGTGGGACGTTACAGCCGTCAGCGTACGCGAACGCAACTCCACCTCAATGTCATCGATGATCTCGTTGAGCTTTTTCGTATCGATATCGCGCTTAATCGTGGCGCGCATCAGGCCGACCAGCAGCTTGTTGCGATCGAACCGCTGCTTTGACCCGTCGGATTTGATGACCTCGATGGGATCTTCGCAGCGCTCGAATGTCGTAAAACGATAATTGCAAGAACAACACTCGCGGCGACGCTTGATAGTGTTGTTCGATTCCTGCATACGGGAATCGACAACGCGGGTATGTGCCTTGCCGCATTTGGGACAGCGCATGGTACCTCCTCTTAAACGATAACAAGGGTACCATGTGACCGGGCCGAAATCTTACGAACGAGCCGGAACTTTCAGAACTGCACCAGCATCAAGAGAGCCGCGATCGAGGTGATTGACGCTACGGATCATGTCGGAAGTCTCCTGCGTGGAAAGACCATCGATGGGATGCTCCTGAGCAAGCGACCACAGGGAATCGCCGGACTGCACGCGAACCGTCTCGTAGGTAACGTTAGCTACGGAATCGGCATATGCTGCGTGACGAGCAGAAAAAACTGACGTGGCGAGCACGAAGAACAGGGTGAACGCTACGGCAACAGCAACAATCGTCGAGGCCTTCAGGGCAACAGGAGCCAAAGCAACGGACGCACGCTGGGTGCGAACGGGTTTAGTGGCCACGGTCTGAAAATGTGAACGTCCACCCTTCACGACCGTAAAGGCCGGCGATGCGGGCACCTCAAGCTTAAGAGCGAGGTTTCCCTGGACCATATCCGCTGCGTTCATTCTGTTCTCCTCTCGTTTGTTTTGACGAGAACTGTTTTATCAAGCCGCGGGGACAAAAAAGTCTAGCGCGGGAACGAGTGTTCGGTTATTATTATCTTCGAACAGTTGTTCCTGTCAAGCAAAAATAGAACATTTGTTTGGTATGGGTAGAGAGGAATCCCTGATGGCTCGCAAAATTACCAAGCGTCAGCAGCAAATTTACGACTTCATCAAGGAATATCAGCAGGAAAAGGGCTATCCGCCCAGTGTGCGCGAGATGGCTTCGGCTGTGGGCCTTTCCTCCCCTAGCACCGTACATGCGCATCTCTCCGCACTCGAAGCACGCGGCCTGCTCAAGCGTGATGCCACCAAGCCTCGCGCTCTCGAGCTCTTTGACGAGGACGGATCTTCCGTCTCCATCGCAAAGTCCGATGAGCCCACGGCGCCCCGCGGCACCGTATCGCTGCCTCTCGTAGGCCGCGTCGCCGCAGGGATTCCCATCCTTGCCGAGCAGAATATCGAGGACACCTTTACCATCCCAACCGAGATCGCAACGGACCAGGGGTCCTTTATCCTCGAGGTCCACGGCAATTCGATGATTAACGTCGGCATCTATAACGGCGACTACATCATCGTTCGCGAGCAGAAGAGCGCCATGAATGGCGAGATTGTCGTGGCCATGATCGATGGCTCCGCAACAGTCAAAACGTTCTACAAGGAGCAGGGGCGCGTTCGCCTGCAGCCTGAAAACGACACCATGGAGCCCATCTACGCGACAAATCCCACGATTCTGGGCAAGGTCGTCGGTTTGATGCGCCGGTTTTCGTAATGCAAAAACGTATCACCGTCTTTGATACCATTCGCGGGTTTACCATGCTGTCGATGGCGGGATTTCATGCCTGCTACGACCTTGCTTACCTATATGGCTGGAATATGCCTTGGTTTACCCAGACCATCTTCCAGGACATCTGGCGCGCCAGCATTAGTTGGGTATTTTTGTTTATTGCCGGCTGGATGTGCACCCTATCGCGCAACAACATAAAGCGTGCCGCCAAATATGCCGTTGCCGCTTTAGTTGTATGGGTCGCAACGACGCTCGCCTCAGTCGATGACTCGGTGAACTTCGGCATCATTTTCTGCATGGCGGCGTGCACCGCCATTGTTGCACTCGCACGCCCGGTTCTCGATAGAGTGCCGGCAGTTTGGGGTATAACGATTTGTCTCATACTCTTTGCCTGTACCTGGAGCATTCCTAAAACGGTCTACCCTATCCCCTATCTAGCTTGGCTGGGGTTCCCAGGTCCAGACTTTGTCACCGGTGATTACTATCCGCTCGTCCCATTCATTTTCATGTACCTCGCAGGCTTCTTTGCCGCCCGCACGGCACAAAAAGCAAACCGTAAAGCGCCAGCATGGGCCTATGCGAATCCCATCCCGGCGCTCGCAAGCCTCGGACGCCATGCACTGCCGTTCTACCTGCTTCATCAACCGATTATCTTGGGTGTACTGGAGCTGATTTATTCCGTTCGGTAACGCTCAAGACGTGGTGCGATACGGGCCGGAAGCTTTGCCACAATACGAACGCCGTCCTCAAGATATTCCTCGTGCAGAAGGGTTCCCTGTTCGTGCACGAGCGTGATTAACGCGCCCTCTCGATACGGGATATCGGCCGAGAGCAACACGTCCGTAGCGGCCGCTTCACGAGCGATGCGGTCGACTAAGTCATCAAGTCCCTCACCCGTCTGAGCCGAGAACAGCACCGCCTCGGGATAGCGACGTCGAAAGCTCAAGCGGTCGACGCTATCGAGCAGATCAATTTTATTGAACACGGTAAGCGTCAGGCGTTCACCGGCACCAATCTCGTCAAGGACACGATCAACCGCCTCGAGCTGACGCTCGTAATCCTCATCGGAGGCATCTACGACTTTAAGAATCAAATCGGCGCCGAGCACCTCGGAAAGCGTAGATTTAAACGCGTCGACCAGGCCATGGGGCAGCTTTTGAATAAAGCCGACGGTATCGGTGATCGTCATGCCGCGGCCGCCGGGCAAACGGTACGAGCGCGTCGTGGGATCGAGCGTGGCAAACAGCTTATCCTGCGAAAGTACCTTGGATCCCGTCAATCGATTAAGCAACGTCGACTTGCCGGCATTGGTGTAACCAGCCAACGCCACGCGAAACGCCGGCGATTCAATACGGCTTTTCGATTGCACATCGCGACGTTGTTCAACCTGTTTCAGTTCACGTCGAAGCGCAGCGATCTTATTGCGAATCAGGCGACGGTCGACCTCGAGCTGGCTTTCGCCCTGGCCAAAGCGCGAGCCAATACCGCCACGCGTCTGTTCCTTGGCAAGATGGCTCCACATACCTCGCAGACGAGGTAGCAGGTACTGCAGCTGAGCCAACTGCACCTGCAAGCGGCCCTCACGCGTCTGGGCATGCAGACCAAAGATATCCAAAATCAACGCCGTACGGTCAATAATCTTGACCGGTTCGCCCACGGCTTTCTCAAGATAGGACTGCTGCGAAGGCGTCAGGTCGTCATCGAAGATAACAACAACTGCATCCATGCGATGCACCAAACCGCACAGCTCCTCGACCTTGCCGGAGCCGATAAACGATTTGGGATAGGGCTTGACCAGGCGCTGCGACAAGCGTGCCACGCATTGAGCTCCAGCAGTGTGGGCCAGACGCTCGAGCTCATCGAGCGAACGGTCGAGCGGCCAGGCGTTATCGCGCCACTCAACACCAACCAATATGGCGCGCTCGGGTTCAGGCGTCGTGGGAACCAAGGGAAAACGAGCCATTAGGCAGCCTCGATACGACGATAAATATCATCAACGACCTCATCGATCGTAAACTCATCCATATCGAACCACACGATGCGATCGTCACGCTTAAACCAGGAAAGCTGGCGCTTGGCATAGCGACGTGAGCGCATCTTGATAAGCTCACGGGCCTCATCCATGGTAATAGCGCCTCGCAAGGCATCAATAATCTCTTTGTAACCGATTGCCTGCATCGACGTGAGTGCATCACCCAGGCCCTGGTCCATAAGGCCGCGGACCTCATCAACCAGCCCCTGCTCAAACATAAGGTCGACACGCAGGTTAATGCGCTCATAGAGCGCTTCACGGCTACGCGTCAGACCAAACCACAAGGCATGATAACGCTCGCGCGGAACACTGAATTTCGACTTCTGCTGGGCATACGACACACCATCATCGTGCATCTCGAGCGCACGAATCACACGACGCACGTTATGGGGATGAATCACGGCAGCAGATTCGGGATCGCGCTCGGCAAGCAGGGCATGCAATGCTTCCTCGCCAATGCGCTCGGCAAGCTCCTGATAGCCCACGCGGCGTTCGTCCTCGAGTTCTCCCGAAGGAAAATCCATTTCATCGAGTGCAGCCTTGAGATACAAGCCCGTACCGCCGCAAAAGACCGGAAGACGCTGCTCGCCAAGCAAACGCTCGACATGTGCTCGGGCGTCCGACTGGTAGAGCGCGGCGGAATACGCGACGCCCGGATCCACGATATCGACAAGGCGCAGGGGTGCCGAGCACTCCTCGGGCATCATCTTGGCCGTACCAATGTCCATACCGCGATAGATTTGCATCGCGTCACACGACAACACTTCGGACGAAAGGCGAGCAGCCAGGCGATCGGCAACATCGCTTTTACCGACCGCCGTCGGACCGACAATCGCTATGGCAGAAAGGCTTGCACCGGGAGAAATCATTAGCGAGGCTCGCCCACAACGGAGCCAGACAGATACCACGTCTTGGCGACATCAACATCGACGTCGACGATTTTACCGATGAGCTGATCGATGCTATAGCCAGCAGGAATCGGCGCATGCACCGTCTGGTTCTTGGGACTCTTGCCCAAAAGGACAGCGTCATTCTTCTTGCTCGTGCCCTCAATGAGCGCAGGCACCACGGTGTGAAGCTCGCCCTGGTTATACTCGTGAGCCGTCGTCTCGATAACCTTGACCAGACGGTTAAAGCGCTCAAGGATAACCTCATGCGGGGTGGGGTCATAAATTTCAGCTGCCGGGGTACCGGCACGCTTGGAGTAAATAAACGTGTAGGCCTGGGCATAGCGCACCGTCTCGGCAAGCGAGAGCGTCTGCTCAAAGTCTTCCTCGGTCTCGCCCGGGAAACCCACGATGATGTCGGTCGAAAGCGCAATATCGGGCATACGGTTACGAATACGATCGACCAGGCCCAGATAATCCTCGCGCGTATAACGACGATTCATTTCTTTAAGGATGCGCGTGGAACCCGACTGAACGGCCAGGTGAAGCTGCGGCATGACGGCGGGCGTCTCGGCCATAGCATCGATGGTCTCGGGCAGCAGATCTTTGGGGTGCGACGAGGTAAAGAAGATACGCTCGACGCCCGTATCGCCCACCGCGCGCAGCAAGTCGGCAAAGCGCGGCTTGCCAAAGAGATCGCGACCGTAGGAGTTCACGTTTTGGCCCAGAAGCGTAATCTCGCGCACGCCCTGACGCACGAGCCCGGTCACCTCGTCGACAATCTCCTCGAAGGGACGGCTCTTCTCGCGACCACGGACGTACGGCACGATGCAGTACGTGCAGAAGTTGTTGCAGCCCGTCATGATGGGCACCCATGCGTGATACTGCGTCTCGCGGTGCCACGGCATACTCATGGCGTCGGTATCCTCATGCTCGTTCGTGCGGATATGGCGCTTGCCATCCATAAACGCCTCGGCGATAAGCTCGGCCACGTGAGCAATGGAATGGGTACCAAAAATGACGTTGACGTTATCGACGTTGGTGAGCAAGCCCTCGCCATCGCGCTGGGCGATGCAGCCGCCCACGGCGACCACGCGCTTACCCGAAGGCGAAGGAGGAAGACTCTTGCAGGAATTGCACTGACCATACAGGCGCGTATCGGCAGCCTCGCGCACACAACACGTCATAAACACGACAATATCGGCATGCTCGGGAT
>CAJMSO010000104.1 GCA_905216075.1 uncultured bacterium
GCCGCCGCAGATGACCCCAGAAGGCACAGCCGCCGCCTCCGCCGCCGCCCGAGCTATCGGAACTCGAAGCCAGCTCACGGATGCTCTCGTGATACACGCCGTCGAACGAATCCATCGGCGACTCGTTGCCGTAATGATGGTAGTACCACCAGTAGCAGGGGTAATTGTCGTAGAAACCGTCGGCCTCGCGCACCTCGGGAGGAACAGCCTCGGCAAGCTGACGCAGGACTTCCTTGGAAACACCCAGCGCCGCACCCATCACCAGAAGTTTATTCCACAGTACCAGATCGCCCGGAACGGCTTCCTTTAGGCGCGTGAAATCCTCAAGCCAATGCTTGAGCGCCTTGCAGCGAGCCGCCACCTCGGCGCCCTCCGGCGTAAAGCGGCGGAACGTAAGGCCCACGCCAATACCCACCAGCACAATCGGCACCGAGATAACCGCGGCGATAATGTTCGCCTGTGCGCCGTCGGTAAAGAAGATGGATCCCGCGGGAATACAGGCGATCAGAATACCAAGAACCAGGCAAAACACCATTGCGACAATGCCGTCCGAGGCAACGTACTCGCTATCGGCCAGCTTGCCCTTAACGGTGTTCTGATAGTCCTCGAGCTTGTCGCCCACGGGTGTAGCGTGCTGCTTGACGTAGTGCTGCAGCTCGTCGAACGTGCGCGAGCGATCGCCGTTCTCGTCGGGCTTAGCACCGGCAAAGAAGACCTTGAGCACCATGTGGTCAATGCCCTTGGCCGACTTCCAGCCCGCATCACTCACCGTCACGCGATACGTCTGCTCTTCTTTTTCACGCCCCAACAGACCTTTCTTGGCCTTAGTCACGGTCGCCTGCTCCAGCTTAATCACACGGTCGTCGGTGAGCTTCATGAGCGTGGCGATATATGCCTGATCGGGCACCTCGTTCCAGCTCATGAGGGCCGAAAGCACAGCGGGATGGTCGGCCGAAGGCACATCGCGGAAATATTCGTCCTGGAAAAGCGGCTTGGGCTTGCGGCGGCGCAGCTTGAGCACAACGATTGTGCCGGTAAAGGCCACCGCCGCGACAACACTTAGTACGGCAAGTACATTGGCAATCATGCGAGCGTGAGCGCGGCGGGCGTTGGCTTCGTCGGCCCATTCCTTCTCTTCGCTCAGGATCGTTGACATGCGCTCTTCGCCCGAGGCGGCAAGCTGCGGCACCCAGTCGCTGGGGAAGGCGATGCGTGCCTCGGCGAATTCGCCCTGATGCACGCAGGGAATGGTATAGGTGACCATGGGCTCGTCCGCATCGAGCGATACGTCGCCCGTCAGCGGGCCGTGGCCCCATGCGCGGAAGTTATCACCCTTGACGGCCGCCGTCCCGGCGGCGGCATTTGCGAAGTACACTTCCATCTCGACATCATCGGAATCCGCAGACCAGCCGTCGCCCACAAACTTCCAGTAGAGCTCGGCGGTATCGGCCCAGTTCATAACCGCACCGGTCATGGTGTAGCTCACGTAATAGATCGCGCTGTCGCCGCTCTCGTGGGGGCTGAACACCTTGATTCTTACGCCGCTGTCGGACTGCTCAACCGTATAGACGCCGTTGTCGCCTTTGTTTGCGCTGTCGACCTTGTTAAACGCGGTGTCGTCTTCCTCGACGCTCAGCACATTGACGCCCGCCGCGCCGCCCTGCTGGTTAGAGCCTGTATTGATCTCCCAAAACACGCCGTTGATGTCGTCATCGAAATCAAACTGGCGTCCCTCGACAACGGTCAGCGAGCCGTCGGCCTCGACCGTGGCACCGATATAGGTTTGGGTCATGGAGTAGCCGTCGGCGTGCGCGGCGGCAGGCAGCAGCAACAACGCAAGCGCGACGAGCACGCAGACGGAAGCGAATCGCGCAAACAGGCAGCGCTGCCGACAAGTATTGGCAACGGGGGCGTTCATAGGCACATCCTTTGTCTGTAAAACCAACATCGCCATTGTCCCACGTTTGCGGACACACATGACGAATATCTGGGCCAACGGAACGTCAAATGGGACAAAAGCCCCACCCGAGTCTGGCACTTAGGGACGTTCCTAATGATCTATTGGGGACGGAGGAAAACGGATCATTGGGTTGAACCGACGGACAGCAACAAATTTGTCGTTTAGGACGCTCTTTGGCCGAATCCCGCGCCAACAATAGATACCACTTCACAGCTCCATCACAGGTGTAGCGGCTTTGTGTGGGCGCGGCATGCGCTGATTGAGCCGTCAGTCGAGGGGCATAAACCAATTGAGCGAAAACGGTTGCCCCTTTCCCGTTCGCTCGAGGATCATGTCCCCCTTTTCCGCGGAAACCCCGGCAGTTGCGAAGAGCTGCCGGGGTTTCTGTCGTGTATAAGGCCGAGTCGGCGTACGGCGATCGAGACGTTGGGCCGCAGACCCACCGTGCGCAATGCGCAGCGCCGCCAACTTGCGAGCCACGGAAACGCCTTCCCTACCGTGCCCCGCGCTATACTCGTCCGCATGGATATCAAAACACGCAACATACCAACGCCCGCCGCGGATGCGCCAACGACGCAGCCTGCCTCCGTTCCCGCACCTGTCGTGGGCCGTTTTGCCCCGTCGCCCTCGGGCCGCATGCACCTGGGCAACGTGTTCAGTTGCCTGTGCGCGTGGCTTTCGGCCCGCAGCCAGGGCGGCAGCATCGTGTTGCGCATCGAGGACCTGGACGATCGCTGCAAGCGCCCGGAACTTGCCGCTCAGCTGATTGACGATCTGGCCTGGCTAGGGCTTCAGTGGGACGAAGGCCCCTACTACCAGCACGATCGCCTCGACCTGTACGAGAGCGCCTTGCACCAGCTGCAAGACGCCGGCCTCACCTATCCCTGCTTTTGCACGCGCGCCGAGCTCCACGCCGCGAGCGCACCGCATGCCAGCGACGGCACGCCCATCTACCGCGGCGCCTGCAGAGACCTTTCTGCCGAAGAGGTCGCCCGCCGCAGTGCCCTGCGCGCCCCGGCCACGCGCCTGCGCGTGCCCAACATCGACGACCTCGCGGGCGACGTGATCGAATTCGTGGACCGCACGTACGGGGCCCAATGCGAGGCGCTCGCCACCGAGTGCGGCGATTTTTTGGTGCGCCGCAGCGACGGCGTGTTTGCCTACCAGCTAGCCGTGGTGGTCGACGACGCCGCCATGGGCGTCACCGAGGTCGTGCGCGGATGCGACCTGCTAGGCTCCACGCCGCGCCAAATCTACCTGCAGCATCTGCTGGGACTTCCCACGCCGCACTACGCACATATTCCGCTGCTCATGTCGCCGGACGGCCGCCGCCTTTCCAAGCGCGATCGCGACCTGGACCTGGGCGAACTACGCGCCCGCTTTGGCACGCCCGAGGCACTGCTGGGCTGGCTCGCCGGGCAAACGGGCATCGTGCCGGACACCACGCCGCGTACCGCTGAGCAGCTGGTCGGGCACTTTAGCTGGGACGTCATCCGCGCACACCGGGAGAACATCACTGTAACGGCCGAGTAGCCAAACGCCTTGCCGCTACGCAACATCCCAGGGCTGGAGTTCGTCGCCCAGGCGAACGATGCAGTCGTAGAGCACAGTATGGCGCTCGGCAGGGCTGGCATCCCGATGAAAATGCCCGTAGTACCAGCGCTTGTAATCCAAGCGGTCTTCCAGCTCATCGAAAAATGCCGTCAGCCGATCAACGGCGGGATAATTCCAGCCAGGCCCCGGATAGAGCGTGGGCGAAAGCATGCGCGTAGAGCAGGTGTGGGTGATCACGTAGTCGACCTTCCAACCCACGCTGTCGAGCTTTGTCCGCGCCTCCTCAAAGTTACGCTCGTCCGGCAGCTCCTGTGGCCACCAGCTGGAATAAGGAATGCGGTATTCCTTATCCACACTCGTGGCGCCGCCCATGGTAAAGATCGTTGAGCCGTCAAACTCAAAAACCTCGCCACGCGTCAGGCGCCGTATGGGAGAGGTATCCGACAGGCGCTGCGTCAGCCCACCGTGCCACAACTCCATGGGTCGCTCCGCCCAGTGATCGAAACGCTCGTGGTTGCCGTCGACGAACAGCACGGTATAGGGGCGCGACTCCAGCCAAGCGATGTCGGCGCACTCCTCGGCAGAGAAATCCCACGGAAAGCCAAAGTCGCCCGCAACAATCAGATAGTCGTCGCTCGTCAGACTATCCCCAAGCTCCCAATCGCGCAGCTTTTGCATGTCGAGGCCGCCGTGAATATCGCCTGTCACATAGACCGTCATCGGATCACCACTTCCCTCTTATAGGCTTCGAGATCGTGCTCGATCTGCTCGTCACCCGTGGCGTTGACCCACCACGGCCATTTAACGCACCGCATCGGCTCGTCTACCTGCGCAAACCACGACCTGAGCTCATCCAGACTTACCGGGGCGTAGCTGTTAGCGTCCATGCCCACGTCATAGCGCAGCAACCCCTGTCTGAGGTTGAACTTGTTGTACGCGTCGCCGCAGCTGTGGATATGCCCGTGCAGATGCCAGCTGCCGTGCGACATGCCCTGCCAATCGACCATGGGATAGTGGCTCAGCACGATTTTTTGGCGGTCGATCTTGAGCACGCAAATGGGCGGCTCAACGATAAAAGCATCCGCTACCGCAGACTGCGTCCAGTCTTTGTCGTGATTGCCGGGCAGCAGATGAACGCGCTTGCATGTAATGCTTTTGCGCAGCTCGTAGGCATCCTGGGCGGTCATCTTAAAGCTGAAATCGCCCAAGATGTAGAGCTCGTCATCCGCAGCGACCTTGCTGTTAATGTTGGCGACCATGGCGTCGTTCATCTGCGCTACAGTCGACCAAGGCCTATCGCTAAGCCGTAGCATGTTCTCGTGCCCAAAGTGAGCGTCGCTGGTAAACCAGATCACGGGGACCTCCTGTTGCTGCGGGGCATCCATCCCTTAGGGCTTACCCTTCATTTTTCCATCCAAACGGGTCAAGCACCCAAAAAATCAGATCGAGCACGCCACCGGTTATCATGGCGCCGGCAAGGGCCATGCAAACGTGCAGAGAGCTGGCACTTCGGAGCACGTCGAACGGCCCCAGAACAGCCAGCAGCGCGACCGCTGCGCCGGCCGCGCACAGCGCGAGGCACGGTCCCGCGTCCTTGACGCACTTCTTTGCGAGATGCTTGGTGTTGTCACTCATCAATATCGAACTCCTTAGAGGGTCGCTGTTCGGGTACATGCCGCCGCGGCAGAGCAGGGCGGTAGGGTAAGTGTCACATGTCGTGCGGACACGTTTTTAAACCCGTGTGTCCGCAGGGGCCCATGTCCCCGCGGAACAGCCCCGAAGAATTGCCTAAACCGCTGGCGGGCAACATGCTGAACAAGGTGTTTTTCCTCGTTTGAGCGCGGTCACCAAAGGCACGCTTGTTCTGATGGCGTTTTGAGGAAGGTTCTTGCATCCCGCAGAGCGGTGATAGATTTTGCCGTTCTTGGTGACGATTACCTTGATCTTTGAAGTATCCACGCTGCGGGGCTTAGTCGGCGCGGCCATCTTTTGACAGACTAGCTCCGGTTCTTGGGGCTTACTTCTCGAAAAACCAGAATCGCGGAATCGATTAATGTAGCCGTCGAAACATCCATCGAACAGCAGTCCCGTTGCCAAGCCCGCCATGAACCCACAGGCAATCGCAGCTTCTCCTCTAATTTGCATATGTCCCTCCATAATCAATCTCGAAGATTAAAAACGGCGCGCGCCGCAGGGCCTGTCCCTTGCGGCGCGCGCCGAAAATGATCCGTTTTCCTCCGTCCCTAACGGATCAGTTGGCGGCGTTTGTCGGAGAGGAAGACGCCAGCGGCAACCAGGACCGTGCCACCAATTACGAAGGTCTCGCCCAGCAGATCGGACGCATCGCCCGTGGCGGGCATCGCCGCCCGCTGCGCCACAACCTCGCTCTTTGCCACCGCATGTTTGGCCTGGTACGCCGCCTGCGTCGCAGGCTGAGTCCGCTCGCCTTTCCCGCGCTCGGCGGCCTCCTGGCGAGCGATCTCGGCGTTGAGCTCGGCAATGGCCTGGTCGAGCTCGGCCTTGGCGGCGGTATAGTTGGCAAGCGCCTCCAAGTAGGCAGGTGCCACAGCATCCGTCGCAGCAACGGCAGCATCGAGCTCAATCTTGGCAGCTGCAGCGCGCTCGGCGGCGTCATGAGCTGCGGCGATCTTAGCGTTGAGCGCCTCATCCGCATCGTTGGCACGGCCGCTAGCGATGGCGTCGGCAAGGCTGATCCTGCGCAGGCGGGCAACCGCGGCGGCAGAGGCATCAAGGGCATGCAGACTTTGGAGGATGACTATATCACTGAGCTTCTCATGATGAATACCCACAGTTATATCATGTTCTTTA
>CAJMSO010000105.1 GCA_905216075.1 uncultured bacterium
CCGACTGCAGCAGCGTTGCGGCGGCAACGGACTCAACGTGGCGCTGAGCCAGCGTGCGGTTGCCGTAACGGGCAAAGATAACCTCGCCCTGCTCGGTGAGCTTAAAGAAGCAGTTGACCGAACCCTTGGGCTGCGCCAGCACGGCCTTGTTGGCCGGGCCGCCGCCACGGCCCACGGCACCGCCGCGACCGTGCATGAGCACCAGGTCGATATCGTTCTTCTCGGCCCACTTGGCAATGCGCTCCTGCGCGGAGTGCAGCGCGAGCATAGCCGTGGTAGGACCGGCATCCTTGGAGGAGTCGGAATAGCCCAGCATGACCTCCATGCGGCGGTTGGTCTGGGCAAGGCGCTTTTGCACCACAGGCAGCGTAAGCATCTGGTCGAGCACGTCGACGCAGCCCTCGAGGTCCTCGAGCTGCTCGAACAGCGGGATTACGTCGAGCTCGGGGACATCCTCCTCGTGTGCAAAGGACAGGTGGGCAAGCTCAAAGACGTCGGCCACATGCTGGGCGCTCTTGGTGAACGAAATGATGTAGCGGTGCGCCATCTTCTTGCCGTAGCGCTTTTGGATGGAGCCGATAGCGCGGAAGGTATCGATGACCTCGCGCGTCATGGGCTGCAGGTCGCCATGGATACCGTTCTCGTGGATATCCTTGAGGGCGCGGGCGTGCACCACGGAGTGCTGACGGAACTCCATCTCGACCATATGGAAGCCGAAGGACTCGACCTGCCAGATGATGGTCTGGACCGGGCCGTAGGCAGCACGGACGGCACCGCAGGCAGCCAGGGAGCGCTGGACGACGCGCAGGTCCTCCAGGAACTCATCGGCGCTGTGATACATCGTGTCGGTAATACGGCGCACGGTGGCGTTCAGGCGGTCGGCCATGACGAGCATGACGGCGCGATGCGGCTCGTGCTCGGAAATCAGCTCGGCGCGGGCCGTGTACTGGGTGCTCATCTCGACCTGATGGTTCCACAGGTTGATGAGCTCGGCAGACGGCTTGCTGTAGGTGGCCTCGAGCGTGAGGTTGCGGCCGATGCGGCGGCACTTGTCCTCGAGCTTGAGCACCATGTGAGTGAAGTACTTGGCGGCGACCTCACGGCTCACCTTGGCGGTGACGTTGGGGTTACCGTCGCGGTCGGAACCGATCCAGCTGCCGGGATGGAAGAACGCCGGGCACAGCGGCGGCACGGTACCGGCCTTATCACCCAGCACCCAGTCGTCAAAACGACGATAGATGACGGGGATAACGTCGAACAGCGTGTTATCGAAGATGTCGATGATGGTATCGGCTTCCTCGACCGGCGTGGGCTTCTTGAGCGCGATGGGACTCGTACGCACCAGGGCGTCGATCTCCTGCAGCATATGGCGCTCGTTCTCCACCAGGTCGGAGCCGCCCAGACGCGGACGCTCCTCCAGCAGGTTGGAGATACGGCGAATCTTGCCCTCGACGGCCTTACGACGGGCCTCGGTGGGGTGTGCGGTAAAGACGGGATGGAACTCAAGCTTGCCGAGCAGCTCGTTGGCGCCCTCGACGCCCAGCTCATTCACCAGCTGGTGATAGGCGACGGTGAGCTCGTTGGCGGGATCGACCTCGGTATCGGTCGACGCACCGGCCTCGCGCTCGCGCAGCTGCGCCACACGGTAGTTCTCCTCCGACAGGTTTGCCAGGTGGAAGAAGCTCGTAAAGGCGCGGACGATAACCTGTTGCTTATCGAGCGGCAGGCTGTCGATCAGATCAACGACCTCACGAAACGCCACGGCGGTGGGCTCGTCGGCAGTGGGCACGCCCTGCTCGTCGACGGCTTCGTCGGCAGCGCAGGTACCGGGGTTGCCGGCATTGACCACAATCTCGGCTGTCAAAATCTTGTCGAACAGGTCCGCGATCTCGGGATCATACTCGCTAAGCACACGGCGCTCCAGGCGCAAGAACAGCGCCAGATTGTCGCGCAGCTCCTCGGGGATCTCGATCTCGGCGAGACGCTCCTTGGATTCGGCATTCGAGCCGATTCGGTTAACGAGGCGGTTGACCACGGCAGCGACGCGCGCCGCGGCTTCGGGTACAGACTGGTTGCTTAGGTTCTCAGCCACGTTTCCTCCCATTCCTCCTTCTATGCACGTAACATGCGGTATTCATTATAGGCGCTTGGGAAATACTTTCGACACTGATTGCGCTTTACCACACAAAAGTATTTTCTGCATTGCAAGGGTTTTTGCCCCAAATGGTCGTATTTCTCGGTGGGCGGCATACGTAAACGGGGGCATTCCGCATAAAAGCGAAACACCCCCGTAACAATCGCTCTCCATGAGCAGGGCACGTTAGCAGGCCCGCAGCTCAAAAAGATGCGCTACAGGCGCTCGCGAACCGCCTCGACCACATTGGCCAGATCGACGAGAACCTCGTCATGGCTTTGCATGTCGCGCGCCTTGACCTTGCCGGCGGCAAGCTCGTCGCCGCCCAAGACCAAAATGAGCTTGGCGCCCACCTTGTCGGCCTGCTTAAACTGAGCCTTGAGCGAACGGCCCTGGTAGTCGGCCTCGGTCACGATACCTGCAGCGCGAAGCTCCTGCGTAATGGCGAAGACGTTCTGGCGCAACTCCTTGCCGGCGTTGGCGACGTAGACGCACGGGGCCTCATCGGCACCCAGGTCGCCGCCAAAGGCCTGTAGGGCCAGCAGGGCGCGCTCAAAACCGACGGCGAAGCCGACGCCTGCCGTGGGCTTGCCGCCCTCGAGCTCGACCAGGCCGTCGTAGCGGCCGCCGCCGATGGAGCCGACGCCGGCGCCAGGGGCCTCGACCTCAAAGACGGTACGGGTGTAGTAGTCCAGGCCGCGCACCAAGGTGGGATCCTCGACATACTCGATACCGGCGGCATCCAGATAGCGCTTGACCTGCTCGTAGTGCTCGCGGCACTCGTCGCACAGGTTGTCACCCATCAGCGGAGCCTCGGCCATGATCTCGCGGCAATGGTCGTTCTTGCAGTCGAAGGCGCGCAGCGGGTTAAGCTCGGCGCGCTCGCGGCACTCGTCGCACATCTCGTCGGCGTGGTCGAGAATGAACTGCTTAACCTGCTCGCGATAGGCCGGACGGCACTGGGGATCGCCCATCGAGTTAATGAGCAGACGGAGCTTGGAAAGATCGAAGCCCAGACGCTTGTAGAACTCCATGAGCATGATGATGCACTCGGCGTCTGCCGCCGGATCGGGAGCGCCGAGCCACTCGATGCCCACCTGATGGAACTGGCGCAGGCGGCCCTTCTGGGGACGCTCGCCGCGGAACATGGCCTCGGCGTAGTACGCCTTAAACGGCGTGGAGCCCTGGGGCACCAGGTTGTTCTCCACGACGGCGCGCACCACACCGGCCGTGCCCTCGGGACGAAGGGCCAGACGCTGCTTAGGCTTGAGCTTGGTATCGGTGCCTTCGGTAAAGACGCGCTCCAGGTTGGCGCCGCTAAACACGCGGAACATCTCCTTGCGCACGACGTCGGTCGACTGGCCGATGCCGTGGACAAACACGTCCACCTGCTCGATCGCGGGCGTCTCGATGGGCTTAAAGCCAAACGGCTCGAATACGCTGGCCGCAATCTGCTGCATCTTTTGCCAGGCGCGCATCTCGGCGCCGATAAGGTCGCGGGTTCCCTCCGCCTTCTGTGCCTGCATGGGCAAACACCTTTCTTTTGTATCGCGTCATAGATAGTGGACATTATACGGCACAAAGCAGCAACGCGGCGGCGCGTCTGACCGAACGAGGGTATGGGGACTCGTTCGGCCAGATGCGCCGCCGCTGTTTGTGACCCGTTTTCCTCCGTCTCCTTCGGATCACGTGATCTGTTGGGGGCGGAGGAAAACGGATCATTTCGTAGGCCCGTGACCGCCTTGGAAACCGAATGATGGTACGAGCATCCATGCGGCTTCCAGGGCGGCCACAAACAGAACGGGGCAAACAGAAAAGAGCGACGGACGTCTACTCCCCCGCCACGCTTGCACGCAGCTTGGCGGCGATGGGCTCAGACGCCAGCAGAAACACCAACATAGCCACCGAGCACACCAAGCAGACAATCCAGGTGCTCGCAAAAGAGCCCGTGGCATCGAACAGCACGCCCGAGACGATGGCGCCCACGATGCCGCCGACCATCTCAAGCGAGGTAATGGTGCCCGTGACCTTGCCGAGATCGGCCATGCCAAACTGCTTGGACGCGGCTGGGCAGTGCCGCCACCATGCAGATAGCCGCGAGCACTAAGAAGGCGGAACGCCAGCCAACGCTCACGATAAGCGAGCTCACGATGGGAGACAGAATAGCGCCGCCAAAGCCCGTGCCCGAAAGTGCGATGGAAATGGCAAGGCCTCGCTTGGCCGTAAACCAGTTGGCGGTCACAAGGCTAATAAGTAGTCGGGTCGAGGCGACGGCAAAGCAGCCCGAGACGGCAAAGAGCACGTAGACCTGCCACAGCTCACCGACAAAGCTCATGCCGGCAAGAACGGCAGAGGTGGCGATTACAGTGAGGGAGCCCAAAATGCGACCGCTTACTTTATCGGCAACATGACCGATCACAAGTGAGCTGATAACGCTCACCACGGTGGAGATCGCATTGGAGATGTTGTACTGCGCAAGAGAAATACCCCAAGTCGCTGACGATGAGCGGCTGGAACAGGCTCATGCAGTTGACGAAAATGGTGTAGCACGTGGCCATGATCACAAAGCCGGAAGCCACCACGAGCCAGCCGGGGAAGAACTTACGCTGCTGGGACATACTGCTCCTTTTTAAACAAACGAGTAGCAAGATTGGGTGCTACCGGTGGTCGGCGATGTAGCCCAAAGCGACGGCGGCATAAGCCGCGGCGCCAAGGGGAAGCTCGGCATCGCTAAAACGTGCCTTGGGATGATGCTGAGCAAAATGCTCGTCCGTATCAGTCACGGCAGCGCCCACGGTAAAGTACGCACTCGGGATCTCGCTCGAGATAAGCGCAAAGTCCTCGCTCGCCATGGCGTGGAACAGCGGCAGGAAGGCGGCCTTGGGCAGCGTCGCGCCCACATAGCCAAGCGAAGCCTGGGTCATGTCGTCATCGAGCACGAGCGGGGGAACATCCGAGAGCGTCTCGATGGTGGCCGGCGTACGATAGGGCGTGGCAACACCTTTGACGACCTCCGCGATGCGGGTCTTGAGGTGAGCCATGAGCTCAACATCAAAGCCGCGCAGCGTGCCTTCGAGCACGCAGGTATCTGGGATGACGTTAGCCGCTTGACCACCGGCAAACTTACCCACGGTCAGTACGACCTCCTTGGCCGCCGGCACCTCGCGGGAGATGAGCTCCTGAAGCGCCAGATGCACTTGGACGCCGGCCGTGATGGGGTCGATGCAGATCTCGGGGCTGGAACCGTGGCCGCCCTTGCCCTGGAGCGTGATGCGGAAACCGTACACGCCCGAAAGCGCCGGGCTCCCATAGAGCACCAGGCCGAGCGGCGATTGGCTGTTGACGTGCATGGCAAAGGCAGCCTGGGGGCGCGGGTTCTGCAGCAGGCCATCGGCGATGGCAGCGCGTGCCCCTTCAAAGGTCTCCTCGCCCGGCTGGAACAGCAGTTTGACGGTGGCATTGGCGTCGACGAGCTCGGCCTCGCGAGCTTTGAGCAGGCGCGCCGCACCAAGCAGCGCCGTCGCGTGCATATCGTGGCCGCAAGCATGCATGCAGCCGTTGGTGGATGCAAAGGGCTCGCCGGATTCCTCGGCAACGGGCAGGGCATCCATGTCGCCGCGCAGCATAACGACCGTACCGGCCTGCTCGTCCTTGCACGTGCCATTGCCCTGAGCGGCCGCGGCCGCACCGGCACCGATCAGGCCAACGACGCAGGAACCGTCGACTAGCGTGGTATGGGGGATGTCCATCTCGTCCAGACGCGCCCGGATATAGGCAGACGTCTGCGGAAGATTGTTACCGAGCTCAGGCATCTGGTGTAGATCGTGTCGCCACGCAGCGAGCTCGTCTGCAAAAGCCTGAGCTTCTGCGACAAGACCGTCGCCGATAGCGGTCTGCGCCGCTGTGGTAGCCTGAGGCGCTGGTTGCGGTTGAAAATCGGACAGAGCTGATGCCATAGATGCCCTCCAGTAACGTTTTTGCAGCACGCACTTTGATAGCGTAAAGTGCAAGGCACAACTGTAAGGGCATGACATAAAAAATGCCGCCCTGGGAGGGCGGCGCAACAAGTTGTTTACAATTGCGGGTGTGATTTTCGGCGCAAGAAATCGAAATGCGTCTCGCTCAAGATAATCGACAGGAAGATGAGCGCGAAGCCGGCAAGCAGGCGCGAGGTGAGCGCCTCCCCCATCAGCAGCACCGAGA
>CAJMSO010000106.1 GCA_905216075.1 uncultured bacterium
ATGGCGACGTAGGCATCCTCCAGGGCGGAGGAAGCGGACTTAGCGGGAATCTTCATTTCGGCGAGATGACCCATCAGTTCCTTGGAGGTCATGCCGAACTCTTTGGCCAGGGTGGACACACGGACTTTTGCCATATGACTTCACCTACCCTTTCTGGCACCTTGGGTGCCTAGAGACTGAACGAGCGTGGGAGATGCGCCGGGACCCGCCCGACGCGACCGCGCGCTAGATCAGGTCCTCCGCATCATCGAAGGCGTCGGTGTCGTGGACACCGCAGAAACGGGAGCCGGGACGGGCCTGGTTGCGGCACTGAATGCCGTCCTCGGACACGTACTCGCAGCGACGGACGTCGTCGTCCTCCTCGTCACCGATCAGGTCGGCGGCGGGCTCCTCGTGAACGGGGACGTTCTTGAGGATGTCGGCGGCAAGGGTCTCGGACTTAATGTCGATGTGCCAACCAGTCAGGCGAGCGGCGAGGCGGGCGTTCTGGCCCTCCTTGCCGATGGCGAGCGAAAGCTGGTCGTCGGGCACAATGACGCCGGCGTAGGCCTTCTCCTCGTCGATGAGGACGCGGGTGACTTTGGCGGGCGACAGGGCGTTGGCAACGTAGACGGCCGGATCGGCATCCCACAGGATGACGTCGACGCGCTCGCCGCGGAGCTCGCCCACGACGGCGCGAACGCGGCTGCCCTTGGGGCCGACACAGGCGCCTACGGGATCCAAGCGGTCGTCGAGCGAGTGGACGGCAACCTTGGAGCGCTGGCCGGGCTCGCGGGCGATCGACTTGATCTGGACGGTGCCCTCATAGATCTCGGGCACCTCCTGCTCAAACAGACGACGCATGAGCTCGGGGTGGGTGCGGGAGATGACGATCGGCGGACGGCTGTGCTCGCCGCGAACCGGCTGCAGGTTGGAGTTGGGATCGCGGACGTCGATGATCACGGCCTTGATGCGCTGGTTGTGCAGATAGCGCTCGCCCATCGGACGCTCGTTGCGCTCGTTCTCGTAACGGCGCTGGTCAAAATGCGGCAGTTCGGCCTCGACGCCATCGCGGATCTTGACGATCGTGAAGTCGGGCGTGGACTGCAGCACGGTACCGCTGATGAGGTCACCGATACGACCGGAGAACTCCTCGTAGATCTGCTCGCGGGCGGAGTTGCGCACGATGGCGTTGATCTCGGCCTTGGCGTGCTGGGCAGCGATGCGGCTCGTGTTCTTGGGAGTGACGTCGATCTCCTCGAACTCGGTGAAGTTGCCCTCCTCGTCCATTGAATCGTCGATCGGCTCCAGACGGTAGACGTAGATCTTGCCGGTGGTGCGGTCGATGGTCACCTTGGCGCCCCACTCAAGATGCAGGATCTCGGCATAGCTCTTGGCGAGCGACTGCTCCAGGCGGTCGATCAGGTAGAGCTGGTCGATGTGCCTCTCCTGGCAAAGCTCCATCAGGGCGGACATCATGTCGGATGCTGCCATCTTACTTTCCTTCCTTCGCGGGCTTGAAGTCGTAGGTGGGCTTCAACTTGCACTTTTTAACATCAGAGAAATCGAGGGTGACGGACTCGCCGTCCTCGAGCTCGAGGGTCACGTCGGTCTCGGTCGCAGCGGCAATCTTGCCGGTGAACTTGCGACAGCCCTCGGTGGCGGTGGAGGTGAGCTCGCAGTCCTCGCCCACAAAGCGGGCAAAGTCGCGCGGACGGCGCAGCGGGCGCGCCATACCCGGGCTCGACACCTCGAGCGTATAGCTCGAAGAAATGGGGTCGAGCTCCTCGATTACGTCGCCGACCCACTTGGTATTGGCCGTGACGTCGTTGAGCGACAGGCTCTGACCCTCGGCACCCTCGATACGCACACGCACGCAGGGGGCCTTGGTGGCGCCCACGAGCTCAACGTCGACAATATCGACATCGTGCTGGGGAGCGACGGCCTCGAGCGCGTCGATGATCGCCTGCTCGGTCTTGGTCTTGACCATTGCGGCACCTCCATCCATACAAAAAAGAAGCGGGGCCGAAACCCCACTTCTTTCAATTTCAACTTCATTTGCAAGCAAACTATACCAATACCTGCGAAAACGTGCAAGCGTCAAAGAAATTCGCAGGTCAGCGCGCCCACAGCTTCTCCACAAGAATAGAACAATTTGGCGAGGACTCCTGCGCGGCGCCCACCCAAAAGCCCCAAAACGGGCCATACGTCCCAGCGCACCGTCCGAATCGGGCCCTATGGGCATTCCATCCCTGGGCGCACATAGGCCAGACTAGAGCTGAGAGGCATTCTGTAGCGAGAAAGCCTGCCGCACGCATTGACCGCACGACCTTCCAGTATCTCTACGGCAAGGAGGATCCATGGAACGCCTGGGCACCCTCCGCGCGACCACGCTCGTCGTCGCTGCCTGCTCGTTCGCTCTGGCGGGCTGCAGCAACGTCGATGGTAAAACCGGACCATGCGAGCCGGATCTAGGCAGCACCAAAGCCATCGAGAAAACGACGCCTTCGGAGCGTTTCGACAAAATAGACGAAGATAGAGTCGACCCCCAGGGCTTAGGTCCCGACCCTCAAGAACAGTTCCCCATTGATCTTGAGGCAGACGAGAACGTCCATGTTGCCTGCGTGGGCAAGGACACGGATGGCTACGGCGACGCCGTGTTGGTCTTTGCGGTGACAAACAACACCGATGTCGACATGATGCTTGGCGATGTCGATGCTTATGCCTACGTCAACGGTGTCGTCCGCGACGTGCGCATGCGCCAGCCCGTCGCCGCAGGCGAAGAAACGACCGCGATGCTCACCTTTGTAGGCACCTTCGACGATCCGGACTTTGACGTGAACAACGACCTCAACGACATCTACCTCAATATCTGGATGTTCAAGGAGCAGACGGGCAATGTCTACTTTAGGGACCTGGTACATATTCCGTAGAGGATGGCGCTAAGCTCCAGCCAAGCGGGGCACACAGTGCAAAACGAGGGACGACCCAACCGGATCGCCCCTCGTCTTTAGCACGTCAACTATACGCGCGGCATTTACTTAACCACCAGGTTGACCAGCTTGCCGGGAACGCAGATGGCCTTGACGACCGTCTTGCCCTCGGTCCACTTGGCGACAGCGGCCTCGGCGGCAGCCTGCATCTCCTCGTTGGTGGCATCGCGGGCCACGTCGATGCGGCCACGGACCTTGCCGAGTACCTGGACGACGATCTGCACCGTGTCCTCGATGGACTCGGCCAGGTCGAACTCGGGCCAAGCGGCGGTGTAGGCGTTGCCCTCGCAGCCGAGCGCCTCGTGCCACAGCTCGTCGGCCCAGAACGGGCAGATGGGGGCAAGGACGCTCACGATATCCTTAGCCACGCCGTAGCACAGCGCCTTGTCGCGGGCGGTACCCTCGGTGGCGTTGAGGTAGGCGCTCGCCGCGTTGACGAGCTCCATGACGGCCGAGATCGCGGTGTTGAACTGGCCGCGGTCGAAGTCCTCGGTGCACTTGGCGATGGTGCGGTGACGCTCACGGTAGAGCTTCATCGCGGTCTCATCGAGCACGGACTTGTCGAAGGCCACGTTGGCGTCACCCGACTGGACGAGCTGCCACACGATACGCCAGGCGCGCTTGATAAAGCGGTTGGCGCCCTCGACGGCCTTGGGATCCCAGTCGAAGTCCTTCTCGGGCGGGGCGATAAACAGGATCGCCAAACGCATGGTGTCGGCACCGTAGGGCTCGATGACCGAGCTCGGGGGCACGACATTGCCCTTGGACTTGGACATGGTGTCGCCGTTCTCGTCCTTGACCATGCCCTGGCACAGCAGGTTGGTGAAGGGCTCGTCCACGCTCAGCAGGCCCAGGTCGCGCAGTGCCTTGGTAAAGAAGCGGCTGTAGAGCAGGTGCAGAATGGCGTGCTCGATGCCGCCGATGTAGTTATCGACAGGCATCCAGCGGTCGGCGGCCTCGCGGGAGAAGGGCAGCTCGGTGTTGTGCGGGTCGGTATAGCGCAGGTAATACCAGCTGGAGCAGGTAAAGGTGTCCATGGTATCGGTCTCGCGCTTGGCCGGGCGGCCGCAGACCGGGCAGGTGGTCTCGTAGAACTCCTTGCACTCGGCAAGGGTTTCGCCAGCGCCCAGGTCCAGGTTCTCGGGCAGCGTCACCGGCAGCTGATCCTCGGGCACGGGCACGATGCCGCAGTGCTCGCAGTGGATGGCCGGGATGGGGTTGCCCCAATAGCGCTGACGGGAAATGAGCCAGTCGCGCAGACGGAACTCGACCTTGCGACGACCGCAGCCCATGGCCTCGAGGTCGGCCACGATGGCAGCCTCACCCTCGGAGTGCTTACCGCCGCGCATGCCAGTGTACTTGCCGGACTGGACGAGCGTGCCCTCGGCAGCGTGAGCGCAATCCCAGTCGACGGTCTCGGCATGGAAGGTATCGATGGTCTCGCCGCTGGCCTCGACGGCAGCGCGATCGTCATCGTCCAGGATGATCGGCACGATCGGCAGGTCGTACTTACGGGCAAACTCAAAGTCGCGCTGGTCGCCACAGGGAACGGCCATGACGGCACCGGTACCGTAGTCGGCAACGACATAATCGGCAACCCACACGGGGACCTTCTCGCCGTTCACGGGGTTCACAGCGTAGCGGCCGGTAAAAGCGCCGTGCTTCTCGATGGTGCCCTGGGCACGCTCGACGGCAGAGATATGCTTGGAGTCCTCGACGATCTTGGTCACGGCTTCCTCGTACTCCGTGCCCTCGACGAGCTCGTGCAGACGGGCGTACTCGGGAGCCAGGACAAAGAAGGAAACGCCAAAGAGCGTATCGGCACGCGTGGTAAAGACGGTGATCTTGCCCTCGTCGCCCTCGATGGGCTCGCCATCCCGGTCGCACAGGGTAAAGTCGACCTCGGCGCCCTCGGAGCGACCGATCCAGTTGGCCTGCATCTGCTTGACGCGCTCGGGCCAGCCGGGGAGCTTCTCCAGGTCGTCGAGCAGCTCCTGAGAGTACTCGGTAATCTTGTAGTACCATTGCTCAAGGTCGCGCTTCTCGGGCTCGGTGCCGCAGCGCCAGCACTTACCCTCGGTGACCTGCTCGTTGGCCAGAACGGTCTTGCAGTTGGGGCACCAGTTGACCGGGTTCTTCTTGCGGTAGACCAGGCCCTTTTCCCACATCTTCTCAAAGATCCACTGACCCCAGCGATAGTAGTCGGGGCTGCAGGTCTTGACCATGCGATCCAGATCGTAGGAGAAGCCCATGCGCTTCATCGTGGCGAGCGCCTGGTCCATGTTCTTATACGTCCAGGCGGCAGCCTGCGTGTTGTGCTTAATAGCGGCGTTCTCGGCAGGCAGGCCAAAGGCGTCAAAGCCGATGGGGTGCAGCACGTCGTAGCCGCGCATGCGGGCCTGACGGGCCATGGCATCGCCGATGGTATAGTTGCGCGCGTGGCCCATGTGCAGGTCGCCCGACGGATACGGGAACATCTCGAGCACGTACTTCTTGGGCTTGCTGTCGTCGGTGTCGACGGCAAAGAGGTTGGAATCCTCCCAGGCCTTCATCCACTTGGACTCAATGGCCTGCGCGTCGTAGACAGGGATCTCGTCCTTATGATCTGTGCAATCGCACATATCAGCTCCTTTGTTATCTCGGTTGGGGCGGGGCGTTCTTACCTTTACTCGCTGCTGCGGACAGTCCTGCTCGCACGAAGAGCACATTAAGTGCTCTTCGGCTCGTGCGGAACTTGCAGCGAGCAAAGGTAAGAACGCCCCGCCACATCGTTAACTCGCATGATGATAGCAAATACGACAAGCGAGATGCCTGCGACTTGCAGGCATCTCGCTTTATCTAAATAACGTGGTTGGGAATCAACCTTTGTCTGAAACCCGTTCTAGCACGAACGGGTTTTCCAGGTGCCGCAGATTGCCGTGAAAGAGGAGCGACGCGTACTTTGGTACGCGAGCGACGGTTTGAACGGCAAGGTGCGGTGCTTGGGAAAGCCGCTTAGCGGTAGCTGACGCTTTGTTGGGAGTCCTTCACGACTACGTCGTGGGCGCCGCCTTCGACGATGGAGGTGGAGCTCACCAGGGTCAGGCGTGCCTTTTCCTGGAGCTCGGGGATCGAGAGGGCACCGCAGTTGCACATCGTGGACTTGACCTTGTAGAGCGTTCCGCCCACGCCGTCCTTGAGGGAGCCGGCGTAGGGAACGTAGGAGTCGACGCCCTCGACGAAGCTGAGCTTCGCGGCGCCGCCCAGGTCGTAGCGCTGCCAGTTGCGGGCACGCGCAGAACCCTCGCCCCAGTACTCCTTCATGTACTGGCCGTTGACGTTGACGCGCTCGGTCGGGCTCTCGTCAAAGCGGGCGAAGTAACG
>CAJMSO010000107.1 GCA_905216075.1 uncultured bacterium
GAGGCCGTCCTCTCTAAGTTGCGGTGAAATAGGGACTGTTTGGCGGTTTTAAACGCTTAAACAGTCCTTATTTCACCGCAATTTATGAAGGGGATGGGGCTACTTAAGTGCGCCGGTTACCGTGCCGCCGCCGAGGACGATGTCGCCGCGGTAGACTACAACGGCTTGGCCGGGGGCGATGGCGCGCTGCGGGTCGTCAAAAGTTAGCAGCATTTGCCCGTCTTCGCCACGTGTAAGGGTTGCTGCCTGGTCCTTTTGACGGTAGCGGTACTTGGCACCCACGTGAATGCCGCCGGACGTGAGTTCTGCCTCCATGCGATCGGCAGGGGCGCTCCAGATCCAGTCGTTGGCCGTGAGCGCCGTGGCCGTCAGGTCCTCGGCCTCGCCCAGATGCACAATGTTGTTGGCGGCATCGACGCCCGTTACGTACACGGGATGCGCCATCGCGACGCCCAGGCCCTTGCGCTGACCGATGGTGTAGCGCAGCGCGCCGTTGTGGCGCCCGACCACGCTGCCGTCGCGCCATACAATATCGCCCGGCTCGGCGGCATGCCCGCAGCGGCGCTCGATATAGCCCGCGTAGTCGCCGTCCGCGATAAAGCAGATATCCTCGCTCTCGGCCTTCTTGGCGTTGATAAAGCCCTGCTCGGCGGCAATGCGGCGCACATCGCGCTCTTTGTCCAGCCCAGCCAGCGGAAAGATCGTGTGTGCTAGGCGCTCCTGCGTGAGCGAATACAAAAAGTAGCTCTGGTCCTTCTTGGGGTCCTCGCCGCGGTGCAGCTGCCAGGTGCCGTCGGACGCCTGACTCGTTTTGGCGTAGTGACCTGTGGCTATGTAGTCGCAGCCCATATCGAGTGCCGCATCGAGCAACGCGCCAAACTTAATATGGCGGTTGCAGATGATGCATGGGTTGGGCGTCAACCCCTCCTGATAGGCAGTCACAAATCGCTCGATAACGTTGCGGTCGAAGGTCTGCTGCAGGTCGAGCACATGGTGGGGTATCCCCAGGCGCTCGGCGACGGCCTTTGCATCGGCGATGTCGCGGTCGACCTTGCTCATACCCGTGACGGGATCGGGCGCGGGGCAGGTGAGGCGCATGGTGGCGCCGACGCATTCGTAGCCCTGGCGCTTGAGCAGATACGCGGTCACGCTGGAATCGACGCCGCCGCTCATGGCGACGAGCACGCGCTTGTTGTGCATGGGGAGGTTCTCCTTGGTGGCATGTGGCCAAAAAAGAAAAGCGGCGCGGGAGGCTGGTTCCGCGCCGCAGACATTGTAGCAAGTTCGGACGTCTCGTGGGACACCCTGATTGGATGGGCTCAGGCTACCGGGAGAGAGGAGACCGGTTCGTCCTGGGCTCAACCTTTGCGCGACGGACCTAGTCCTGGAAGAGTGCCGTGGACAGGTAGCGCTCACCGGTATCGGCGAGCAGGGCCACGATGGTCTTGCTCTCGTTCTCGGGGCGCTTGGCCAGCTGCAGTGCGGCCCACACGGCGGCGCCGGACGAAATACCCACGAGCACGCCCTCCTTGTGGCCCACGGCGCGGCCGGTGGCAAAGGCGTCGTCGTTCTCGACGGGGATGATCTCGTCATAGATCTGGGTGTCGAGGACGTCGGGCACAAAGCCGGCGCCGATACCCTGGATCTTGTGCGGGCCGGCCTGGCCCTTGGAGAGTACCGGGGAGGTGGCGGGCTCGACGGCGACGACCTGAATCTCGGGGTTCTGCTCCTTGAGGAACTCGCCCACGCCGGTCACAGTACCGCCGGTGCCGACGCCGGCGACGAAGATGTCGACCTTGCCGTCGGTGTCATCCCAGATCTCGGGGCCGGTCGTGGCCTTGTGGATGGCGGGGTTGGCGGGGTTCACAAACTGGCCGGCGATAATGCTGTTGGGCGTCTCCTTCTGCAGCTCCTCGGCCTTGGCGATGGCGCCCTTCATGCCCTTGGAGCCGTCGGTGAGCACGAGCTGTGCGCCGTATGCCTGCATAAGTTTGCGGCGCTCGACGGACATGGTCTCGGGCATGGTGATGATCACCTTGTAGCCGCGAGCCGCCGCCACCGAGGCGATGCCGACGCCGGTGTTGCCGCTCGTGGGCTCGATGATGGTGTAGTCGCCGCCGCGCACGAGTTTGCCGGCCTTCTCGGCCTCGTCGATCATGTTCTTGGCGACGCGGTCTTTGACGGACCCGGCGGGGTTGAAGTATTCCAGCTTGACGAGCACGCGGGCCTTGAGGTCCTCATCGGCCTCAAAGTGAGTGAGCTCCAGAAGCGGGGTGTGGCCGATAAGCTGATCGATGGACGTATAAACATTGCTCATGGTGAACCTCCAAAGTGTTCAAATGACTGGATACCGTGTGGTTTTACGGTGTGTGTAGCAGCGAAACCCATAAACCTTATGGGTTGTTCTTTTTGCTGCTGGCAAGCATAGTAGACAGTAAAGCCTAGTAACGCAATAGGAAATAGAAGATTATTACGAGGCGATTAACCAGCTTGACGGGAATAGGTATTTTCAAAGCCAATTTTTCGGCTAGAATTGCTACGGATTAAAAGACCGAAAGGCAGCAATATATATGTTGGTTTCCACAAAGGGCAGATATGCCCTGCGCGTTATGGTCGACCTGGCCGAGCACCAGGCGGCGGGCCGCATTCCCCTCAAAGAGATCGCCGCGCGTCAGGGGATTTCGGAGAAATATCTGGAGAACATTTTGGCTACGCTCGTGCGCGCCAATATGCTCTCGGGCATGCGCGGCAAGGGCGGCGGCTATGTGCTCACGCGTCCGCCCGAGCAGTATACGGTGGGCGAGATCTTGCGCCTGACCGAGGGCAGCCTGGCGCCGGTCGCATGCCTGGACGGCGACTGCAAGGGCTGTTCGCGTTCGGATGAGTGCCCAACGCTCGACGTGTGGAAGAACCTGGACAAGCTCATCAACGACTACCTCGATGGCGTGACGCTCGATGCGCTCGTCGCCCCCAACGAGGGCTACGACTACGTCATCTAGCCCCACCTGCCATTTGGGGACGGGGTAGAAATGGTCGATTTTCTTGCCCTCTGAGGCTTGGCAAATGACAAGGCCGCCCATCGTTGCGATGGACGGCCTTCGTTTTGGCATGTTGTGGCGGTTCGTATCCGGTCGCTTTAGTTCCTGGCGATGCTGTCGAGAATGCTGCGCATGATGGATACCAGGATGCTGCCCATAAAGGCCGATCCAAAGCCGGCAATGGAGATACCCGCTCCCAGCAGATTGACCGACAGGTAGCTGGCCAGCTCGAGCATAAAGCTGTTGACTACGAGCTGAAAAATACCAAGCGTGATAATAGTGAGCGGCAGCGAGATGACCGTCAGGAACGGCTTTACGAGCGAGTCGACGATGTTGAGGAACAGTCCCACGAAGGCAAAGCAGACCCAGGCATCGGCCATGCCGAAGGGCTGAATGCCGGGGACGAGAAACGTTGCAATCGCGATGGCGATTGAGGTCAAAAGCCAGTTGAGCAAAAAGCGCATGGTGGAGATCCTTTCTTGCGCAAGACGTGGCAAAGAGGCGTGAGGGGCACATGCCTTTGCAACTTGGATGGGTGCGGGGCACGGCCTTGTTTGGGCGCCCATTGTCTCAGATATTCGTGGAGCTTGCGTGCGCATTCGGTTTCAAAACGGCGCTCGTCCTAAAAAATGCGCCGCTGGCAGAGAGTCTTGTCGCTTTAGTTTGGTGGTGTGCTAAACTGCTACGGGCAAAAGCCACAGGCGTTGCCCTATTGCATAGAACGGGCGAGCGATGCCCGATGTCAGTATCAACTTCGATGCCTTTTGGCGGGTTTGGCGGTGATCGATGAATATCGAGAACATGTTTGACAAGCCTGATGTCAAGCAGCTGGTCCACGCATTTAGCCTTTTGGACGACGAGAAGGATATCCAAGCGTTTTTGACCGATATCTGCACGCCGCGCGAGATTTGTGATCTATCGCAGCGTCTGCAGGTCGCGCGTTACCTGGACGAGGGCGAGCCCTATGTCGAGGTTCAGGCGCGTACCGGCGCTTCGTCCACCACGGTGAGCCGTGTGTCCAAGGCGCTCAACGGTGAGTACGGTGGCTACCGCAAGATCCTCATTAAGCTGGAGGATGGCGAGTAGGCCAGCGACAACATTGAATTACGAAGAGCCGTCCCCAGGGGATCAAATCTGTTGGCGTGGGGCAAATCTGTCCGCGTGGGCGGGTAGGATGGATGCATTGATTATTGCGAACAGTTTGAGCGGAGGACCATGCCTGTTCGAATCTATACCACCAATGCCGGCGCTGATTTGAGCGATGCCGAGTCGGCGCTGCTTGCCGACCTTATTGTCCGCCACGGGCGTGCCGTGTTGCTGGCACCTACGTTTGCCGAGCTCGACCTGTGCCGTCATGATGCGGCGGAAGCCGGCGTTTCGCTGGGTATCGACTACAAGACGTCTACATCGTGGCTTCGCTCGCTTTGGGAGCTTTTGGGCGACGGGCGCGGTTTCGTCGACAACCTGCAGCGCCAGATGCTGTTCTCGGACATGGTCACGCGTCTCGACGATGCCGATTTGCAGCCGCTTTCGCGCAGCCAGGGCACAGTGCGCATGCTCGCGCGCATGGCCCGCGACGTGTTGCCGGGCGTTGCGGGGACGGGTGCCGAACGATGCCGTGGCGACAACTGCCAGCCTGAGCCAAAAAGCGATGCCGAGGCTCGCGTGTTCGAGCTTTTGCGTGCCTATGCGGGTGGTTTGGACCGTCGAGATATGGTTGAGCCCTGCGAGGCAGCTGACATTATGACCAGTGTCCTGGCCGATAGCCTGCCGGCGTGCACTCGCGCCGTATGCGTGCGCGGTATCACGTCGTTTACGCACGGTCTGCTCGAGCTGCTGTCTGCCGTGGCGAACAATGGGGGAGAGGTCGTCGTGCTGCTTGCCCGCGAGCAGGCGGCGATGCGCGAGGAGCTTGCCGCGGCATTTGATGCCCGCGGTGTGCTGTTTGAGGCCGCACCGCTGGGGGAGAATGCCGTCGCGTCTGATGCCGCTTGCGGGACCGCCGCTCAGCCTGCCTTTATTGAGGTCGCTGGCCCCCATGCCCGTGCTCATGTCTATGCGGACGCCATCGATAAGTTGGTGAAAGCGCACAAGGAGTCCAAGGCCGATAAAACTACGGCAACGCTCGCCGACCCCGTGCGCGTGCTCGTCGTTTCTGCCCGGGCACCCCAGCTGTTCGGTGAGCTCGCCTCTCGTCTGGCGGCTCGTCATATCGCTGCCGAGACGGTTGATTTCACGGCGTTTTCCCAATCCATTGCGGGCAGGCAGTTTGCGGCGCTTGCCGGCCTGATCGAGTGCATGAAGGCCGCCGATGAGGGCATGGCGTCAAAGACCGAGTGGTGGCCCGCGCCGGAGCTTACCGACTGGATCTACAGTCCGCTTTCGGGCGCTGATGCCGTCAATGCCCGTACCTTCGATAAGAATATGCGTCTCTCGCGCAGCAAGACTACCGCGGGCGTTAAGAGCCTGCTGCAGAGCGTTCAGGGGCAGGTGAGGGGCGCGCGCAAGGCGGCGAGCGACGAAAACTGGTTTAAGAACGTGCCGTGTGTGGTCTCGGACGTGTTCCAGGCGCTGTGGCGCGACAAACCCGTGACGGCGCTCAAGGCCATGCTCGCCGTTGCCGAGGCGCTGCCCGATCGCGCTCTAGGCGGCCTTGACGGCCAGGCCCGTCGCCAGGCAGAGACGGCTTTGCTGCGCCATGCCATCGACATCCTTATGAACGATGCTCGCGCACTCGACGTGTCGCAGGCCGCGACCGTGCCGGTTCTCGACGGCGTTCGAACCAAGGTGGACAAGCGCAGTACCGCTTACGATTACGCGACCTACGAGGTCGATCGCACGCCACGGGCACAAGTGCGCTTCGTGTCGCTTGCCGATGCGTCGGTTTTGCGTCCTGGCGGCTACGATGCCGTGCTGTTTGCCGATGTCGACCTGGACAGCTATCCGCTTTCGCACGAAGAGGGCCCGCTTGCCACGTTGATGGCCGAGCTGCGCCGCGACGGCGTGTCTTTGGAGCCCGCCGCCCTGCTGCGCGTGCGCTTTGGCCGTGCAATGCAGGCGACGAGCGGTCCGGTCGCGCTTGCCCGCGTGACACACGATCGCCAGGCGCGAGAGTGCTACCCGGCAGCCGTATGGACCGAGCTGCGGGCACATGCCGAGGCCGCTGGCGCTGCCAAGCCCACGTGCGTGGGCGAGGGCGATATCATCGCCGACTTTGATCCCGCGGCAGGTGAAGGCCTCAAGCGCGAGCGCGTGACCTGCGAAGCCCCCCAGCACCTGAGCGATGAA
>CAJMSO010000108.1 GCA_905216075.1 uncultured bacterium
GGCGGGTTTGCAGCGTCAACTGGTTACGCGGTTCGTAGAACCGCGTAACTGTTAGGGCCGCTGGGCCATGCCGCCCTCGAGGGTGACGGTCTCACCGTTCATGTACTTAAAGTCGGGGCCGCAGAGCTGAACGACCACGCGGCCGATCTCCTTCTCGACGTCGCCGTAATGACCCGCCGGCGGCATATGGACGTTGGCCTTGAACGCCTCGGGATAGGCATCCTGGAAGTTCTCGAGCGCAGCGGTCCAAGCAAGAGGGCACACGATGTTGACGTTGATGCCGTCCTTGCCCCACTCGTTGGCTGCAACGCGAGTCAGACCGCGGATGCCCTCCTTGGCAGCGGCATAGCTGCACTGGCCGTAGTTGCCAAACAGGCCGGCGCCCGAGGCAAAGTTGACCACGGAGCCCTTGGTCTCCTTCAGGTGCGGATAGGCCTTCTGCATGTACAGATAGGTGGCATACAAACCGGAATAAATGGCCAGGTTAAACTGATCCATGGTGTGGTCGGCGATGGTCACACCCGAGGCACTGGCCTGAGCGTTGTTGACGACGGCGTCGATGCGACCGAACTCCTCAATCGCCTTGTCGATAACGTTCTGCACGACGGCCTCGTTGTCCTGGCCGGCGGAGACATCGGCCTGAACAGGCAGAACCTTGACGCCGTACTCAGCCTCAAGAGACTCCTTGGCAGCCTCGAGCTTAGCAACGTTACGACCGGTGATAACGAGGTTCGCACCTTCCTTGGCAAAAGCGATATCGATGCCGTAGCCGATGGAGCCAGCAGAGCCGTCCTTAAGCGTGGCCTTGCCGCCGCCGGTGACGATCACGGTCTTACCAGTGAAAAGTCCCATACGAAGTCCTTTCAAAATCGCGACGGGCACGCCCGCCGACTGCGCGTATCCAACTTCACGCGCCAAAAGCTGAAATGCAACTTTAACGGGTTCAAGTGAAAAATAAAGACTGCAGCAGGCGAACGGCGCAACGTCATTCGGCGAAGGGAATGTCAAGCACAAACTGAATAAGAAGGCCGAATTTTTGTTATCCAAGCGAGCCATCGAACACGTTTTGAAACTTTGCTGCAGCGCGCGGGATGTCGGCGCGAGACTTTATCATAGGGTGACAAACAACGATGAGGAGCACATGCCTATGACAGACGAGCTGGACCCCCAGACTCAACAGCATATTGATGATTCAGCAGACGTCGCCGCAGATACTGACGCTGCGACCTGCAATGATACCGACGTCGACGACGCCACTCTGGATAACGGCGCTGCGACGGAAATCCCTGCGGCCGAAGATGCCGGCGAGCAAAACGACGATTCGGCCGCTCAGGACGACGCCCCCGAAAAGGACGCCGCCCCGCAAGAAGAAGGCCCCATCAAGGTGTCTTCGGAAGAAGAGCTCGATGCCGTCATGGACTCCATGATGGATGCCGTCAAAGCGATGAAAGACGCCGTGGCCGACGCTGATATCGACACCGAAGAAGAGGAGGCCGCCGAGGCCGCCTCGACCTTCGTGCCCGGCGAGACCCCCGTTGCCGACCAAGGCAGCACCATGCCCTCGTTCCTGCAGCTCGAGCATCCCACCATTGGCGCCGATGCAGTTGATCCGCACGCTGCCGGCTTTTCCGTAGTCGAGGGCGGCACCGGCAGCATCGCCACGTCACAGGCGCCCGATGTGGGCACGGAAAACGCCGCTCACCCGACCGCCCCGCACACCCCCGCAGCCAGCCGCGATCTGGGAGGCGCCGTCTCAAACACCGCCAGCGCCGTGGGCGCCTTTATCGCGCAGGGAGCCTCGGCCATGCGCGAGATGAACGCCGCAAAGAAGGCACTCGCGGACGCCCGTGCCCACCTGGCCGAACTTGAGCAGCGCATCGCCGATCAAGGCGAGGAACTCGAGACGCGTCAGGATATCGCAGGCCGCTACGACCAAATCGTCGCCGAGCAGCGCCAGACTATCGACACGGCACAAAAGGCCGCCGCGGCGGCAGAAATCGGCCGCGATACCCATGCTGCCAAGGCAACAGAGCTCAAGGCGCAGCTCGAGCAAATAAAAGAAGAGGACGACGCCACCGAGCGGCGTCTCAAAGCCGCACTCGACGCGGTGGAGGCGCGCGAAGCCAGCTCGCGCGAGACCGGTAACCGCCTCGTTCGCCGCCTCGAGGATTCCAAGCGCATCCGCGACAAGGTGCAGGCCGAGCGCGACGCCGGCGTTGCCGCAGTACAGCAAACCGTCGACGCCACGCGTGCTCAACTCGAAACGCTGCGCCACGAGTATGCCGAGCTGCAGCGCAATCCTTCGGCAAATCCCGCCAATTACACGGTGCGCACCAGCGAGCTTTCGATGCAGATCTCCGACACGGCCGATGCCCTGCGCAAAGCCGAGGAAGATGTCCCGAACATCACCGCCGATCTTGAGCACTCGCTCGCGGCCGCCGAGCACGCCGTCGAGCAGGCACAAGCCCCCATCGCCGACGCCAAGCGTGCCCATCAGGCCGTGACGGCCGAGGCCGATGCCGCGCGCGACGAGCTGCAGACCGCAAAAGCTGCCGCCGCAACGCGCCAGCGCGAACTGCGCGAGAAGATCGCCGCCGAGGACAAGGCGCGCCGAGAGCAGGAGCAGGCCATCGCCAATGCCCAGGCGGACATCGCGCACGCACAGTCGATCATCGAGCAGGCGACCGAGGTGCATGATCATCCCGAGATTACCGAATCGCTCGCAGGCTCTCTGGTCCGCGATAAAGTCGAGCACGCCGAAACCGAGCGCGAAGTGGCTCAACTCGAAGCCGCCGAGGACGACGTGCGCGAGCGCACCCGCGACTCACGCATCAAATTCACCGGCGCCATCGTCTGCATTGTCGCCGTAGTCCTCGTGATCGTCCTGATCTGGCTCTTCGCGAGCAAGTAAACTAGCTGTCAAAAAAGCTCAACGCAGTTGCGGTGAGATAGTTCCTGTTTAGTCATCAAAAAGGCCAATTCAAGAACTATCTCACCGCAACTTTTTTATTGGTGCAAAGGGGTCAGGCTACTTTGCACCAACTTGGTGTATATAGACCAGTCCCCATTGCACCAACAACGTTTGCCCAGATAAAACCCGCCAAAATAAACCTGTCCCTTTTTGGCAGGTTGAACCACGGCAACGCCAATGTTTTGGCGCGGACAGCGAAAACGCCCCTAAGCGAGCAAGGTGACGTGAAAGAGGAGGGCATTGACCTTCTGGTCATGCCCGACGATTGAACGTCAGATTGCCGCTTAGGGGCGTTTGCAGCGTCGACTAGTTACGCGGTTCGTAGAACCGCGTAACTAACAAATGAGCATGGCGTCGCCAAAGCTGAAGAAGCGGTAGCGCTCCTCGATAGCGGCGGCGTAGGCATCCATGATCTGGTCGCGGGTGGCAAGTGCGCTCACGAGCATCATGAGCGTGGAGCGCGGCACGTGGAAGTTCGTGATCAGCGCGTCGACCACGTGATAGGTCGAACCGGGCATGAGGTAGAGCTGCGTTGTCGCGTTCTCGCGCACCACGATGTCACCGCGGCCAAGCGTGTCGGCCCCGTCCTCGCGGCCTTCAAAATAGCGCGCCGTCACGGCCGGATCGGACACCGGTGCCTCCGCATCAAAGGCGCTCTCGAGCGAGCGCACTGCGGTGGTGCCGACGGCGATCACACGGTGTCCCTCGGCCTTCGCCTTATGCACGGCGTCGACAACCTCCTGCGACACGTGGTAGCGCTCGGTGTGCATGACGTGCTGCGTAGGGTCATCCTCCTCCACCAAGCGGAAAGTATCGATGCCCACCTCGAGCTCGACGGCAGCAAACTTCGCACCCTTGGCCTCGATAGCGGCCATGAGCTCGGGGGTAAAGTGTAGACCAGCCGTAGGAGCGGCAGCCGAGTGCTCCTCCTTCATGGCGTAGACGGTCTGGTACTTCTCGGGATCGCCCTCGTAATCGGTAATGTAGGGCGGCAGCGGCACGTGGCCGGCAGCATGGATGGCCTCGTCGAGCGTGCGCGGATCGCCGGCGGCATTGCACCCGGCCGGCTCAAAACGCACCAGGCGGCCGCCGCGGCTATCGGTGACAAAGTCGACGACCTCGGCCGTCAGCACCACGGGAGCCCCCTCGGGCGCATGGGCGCCATCGGCGCGATACTCAATCTGAGCACCGGGCTTCAGGCGCTTACCCGGCTTGACCAGGCACTCCCAAACATGGCCCAGCGGGTCAACATCCTCGCGGCGCTTGAGCAGCAGCGTTTCGACCACGCCACCCGAGCCGGCCTTGCGACCGATCAGGCGGGCCGGCATCACACGCGTCTGGTTGATGACGAGCACGTCGCCCGGCTCGATATAGTCGATGATGTCGCGGAAGATGCGGTGCTCAACGGTGCCGCCATGCTCCAGCGGCGTTCCCGCCTCGGAGCCCTTGCGATCCACCACCAGCAGGCGGCAGGAGTCGCGCGGCTCGGCAGGAGCCTGGGCAATCAGTTCCTCAGGAAGGTTGTAGTCAAAATCATCGGTACGCATAGACACGTCGGATACTCCTTATATAGCTAAAGTCCGCTCTACATCCTAGCAGGCTGACGTCCCAAATGAACTACTTTTTGGCGGCTTTGCGCTCGTCGCGGATGCGGGCGCGGTCCATGGCCGCCTCGACAGCCGAGAAGCGGCAACCACAGTAGTTCTGCCGATACATGCCAAGCTCGCGCGAACGACGCGTGGCCTCGGGATAATACGGGCGAAAATCGCGAATTACCGGAGTGAGCCCATGTGCCGCTGCCAAGCGTTCAAGCACATCATTGCAGGTTTCGAACAACTGATACGGCGAGACGGCGAGCGTCGTGCCCACAAACTCAAACCCACGCTCCTGGGCCACACGGCACGCCTCGGCCAAGCGCAGGGCATAGCACGCGCGACAGCGACGAGGCCGATCGGCGCCCAGCGGGGCCACGCCGGCCTCCCAGCGCTCGCGGTCCTCCCCCGCCTCGACAAGCTCGATGTCGCCATCGGCACACCACCGGCGCAGCTCGTCCAAACGCCGCTGCCATTCATCGTGAGGCTGAATATTGGGGTTGGTCCAGCAGATTGTGGGTTCAAACCCCTCCTCGCGCAGCAGACGGACCGGCTCAAGCGAGCACGGCGCACAGCAGGCGTGCAACAACAACGGCTTCATCAACATCTCCTCCCCCGCAATGATTTTTCTGGGACGGGGATTAAAAAATCATTGCGTACCTAATGATTTTTTAATCCCCGTCCCAGAAAAATCATCCCAAAAGACTACCTTGCGAAAAAGCGGACGCCAAAGGACGTATCCTCGCAGGCGACAATGCGGCGGTCGCGCAAAATGGTCCACACGTAATACCAGTCGCCTACACAGCCCGACAAATGCAAGCCGGCCGCCAGATAGCACAGCAGCGGATAGCCCGAAAACGCAAACCCCAGGGCAAACGCTGTCGTCACAACAACCGTCGGCGCCAGGCAAATCGCCATATACCGCCGGCGCGAATACACAATCCCCTCGGCGCAGGCATAGATCATCGCCGTCTCGCGATTCGCCCCAAAGGTCACCTTCGCGCCCGCAGGCGCCAGAAGCTTAAAAAACATACCGTGCACCAGCTCGTGCACGGCAAATGACGCCGCCGAAACCGCAACCAAGCCGACTATCCAGCCCAAGACAGCCGTCCAGCCACCCGCGTCAGCCGCATCCAGATCCGCGGGCCCACCCAGCAGCATAAACACCGGCACCAGGCACGCGGCAAATGCGCCGAGCACGGCCATCCCCCACACAAAGCAGGCGTGCAGAAAATCCTCGTCCTCAAACGCATGTATGTTGGAAATCTCATTCATAGCATCTTAGGGTAGCGCCCCCGTCACGCACCCGCCCGCATGTGCGATAATGTCGAACGATATGCACGAATTGACCACCGCGTCGTCAGGCCTTGCGCCCGGCCGCGCTCTCACCATATGCGAAGGAGTCCCATGGCATCCAAATACTCCATGAACGACCGTCCCAGCTGGCCTCGCCGCGCCATCGTTACCGCCGGCGAGCCCTACGGCAACAAGGGCCTTCACTTTGGCCACGTTGGCGGCGTCTTTGTCCCGGCCGACTTCTTCGCCCGCTTCCTGCGCGACCGTCTGGGCCGCGAGAACGTCATCTTCACCTCGGGCACCGACTGCTATGGCTCGCCCATCATGGAAAGCTACCGCAAGCTCAAGGAGAACGAGGGCTACGACAAGTCCATCGGCGAGTATGTCGAGTCCAATCACTCCCGCCAGGCCGCGACCCTCAACAACTACAACATCAGCTGCGATATCTACGGCGGCTCGGGT
>CAJMSO010000109.1 GCA_905216075.1 uncultured bacterium
CCTCTCGGTACAGATCGATCGTGCCGGCGGTCAGCAAGGTGTTGCCGTCGTTTCGCACCGTGACCATAAAGGATTCACCTGCTGCTCCGGGCACCACCGCGCCCGAGGTAGCGACCGCGCCCGTTGGAGTGGCACACGCCACCAAGGGCACTTCGATGCCGTGCAGCTCTGCCTCGCTCTTCTCTGCGCTCACAATGTGCGTGGCGAGCGCGGAGAGCATGCCTCCCGACGTCAAAAATGTCGTTATCTGATCGACGGGATGGTCCAGCTCGCACATCACGAACGGCTCCGTGAACAGATCGCCTGCCAAGGTGCTGGCGAAGATGCGGAAGTGCTTGCCCATCACTGCTGCCGGGTTGCCTTCTTCGTCGTAGGTTTGCCCCACCTTGCCATCGGTGTTCTCTACATAGAGCACGCACCTGCCGTTGTTGCTTACGCTAAACGATGCCGGGCCACAGTCTGCGGCGCCCACGGGCTGCGTTGCAAATGCCGATGCGCCTCGCGTCCAAGTAATATGCTGCAGTTGCTCGTTGACGGTTGCCAAAAAGCCCGTGTGCTGCGGCCACGGCACCGCGTGGGGTACTGTGGCATCTGGCGACATAACGCCCCAACCCGCGATGGACTGGCCGATCACGGCGTACGATGCACAGCCACAACCGCCTGCAGTCTCGTATGCAACGGGCACCACCATTTTGCCGTTGATATTCTCGGGCGTGCCGAGCTCGATGCTCGACGGTGCCTGCGGAAAGCGGAGGACCTGACGGAACGTGAGACTGTCGCCCAAATCATCCGACCACAGGGTAAAGCATTCCAGTGCAACCTCGGCCTCGCTGCCGAGCGCCTTCTCTGCGGTGGTTCCGCGGCGGTGGAGGTAAGCGCCCGACAGGCGCCCGTCGACCAGCGTCTTGCCCACCGTGATGCGTGGGCACTGCAGGCAATGGTAGCCATCCTCCTGAAGGCGGCCGCGCGAGATGCTGCGCCACGACGTGTGCGATATCACGCGGGCTCCGTCATTGCTTATGCGCAGGCGCACAACGGACAGTATGCCGGATGTGCTCGCCGTATCGAAATGGGTGTTGTCGCCGGCGGGGCGCTCGCCCGAGACCAGCAGCACGTAGGCGTCCTGGTTTCCTCTTCCGTCCGTATATTCCACCACGTCGAAGTCGTAATCGTATACGCTGTCGCGCTCCACGTCGTTCTCGCCAAACCCAAGGGGAAAGTCCACGGGCGTGGGAGCGGACCACGTGCCGTTTGCCTTTGTGTGCACCACCAGGCGCGAGCGACCATTGTCGCCGTAGCGCACCGAGGCGATACGGAAAAGGCATTCTACGCCGGCAATCATTGCCAGCTTCATGTGAGCTTCGCTGAGCACGCCAGCAAACAGCACGTTGTCGCTCGAGGGCTTGATGCCGCCACGCTCGTCCTCCGACACGCCGGTAGAATTGGCGTTGGGGTCCGCAACGGCGTTCGTTGCCTGACCGATGTAGGTGTACTCATACATCGGCGCGGCGTTTTCGTCGTTCTCTATCAGTGCGTGGACGAAATGCTCGATCTGTCCCGTGTCGTCGCTTTCTGCATCCGCCTCGAGCTCAATGCGCGTGACCGACCGGTCCCAATCGCGTACGGTAGGCGCGACATTCCTTGCAGTGGCTTTAACCTCGGCGCGCGCGAGCAGCTCGGCGTTGGTGACAATGGTGGCCGATGCGATAAATTGCGGAACGCCGCCCGCCTCGGCGTTGCCGGCTGAGCCGAAGCAGGCATCTAGTGTATAGGGCGTATCTCCACCCAATGCGAGCTCAGAGCGCTGGAGTACATACTGGTCGCCGTTGTTCACCGACATATTCCACGAATCGAGGAGTGTGGGCCACGACCCCGACCAAGCCTTGGTGGTCCACTTGAACATCACGAACTGGAGTATCACATCGACATCGACGTCTGCACCTACGCGCAGTCGCGGAAGCTGGTGTCCATCAGCCTTCTCGTACCCAATGAACAGCGTGAGGGATGCGGCGCCGCGCACGGCAGACGAAGCGACGCCTGCAACGCCGGCGCCAAAGGTGACGGCAAGCCCGATCTGGATGGTGAACGAGCCCGAGGTGTTTGAATAGTCGAGCGATATGTTTTTGAAAAACGCCGCGCCGCTACCGTGCGTGTGGGCGCCCACGGCGAGCGCCAGTTTTGCCAGCACCCAGGGGTTGACGTTTAGGAAAAACGGCACCGGTCCTAGGGTAAACTGCTCGGTCCAATTGAGGTCGGTTCTTACCTGGAAGAGGGCCTTAATATTGCCGTATGCGGGGTCGTTGTTGTTACCCCAGGTTTTGCCCACCCAATCGTAGGCGAGCGAGCCGTACAGCTGTGTGGCGATATCCATCGTGAACAGCGGCGTGCAATGGTGGCGAAGGAGCTTGGTGTTTCTTGGATCGGTGCCCGAACCGGCACTCATACTTTTGTACTGATTCCACTTCCCCTCCATCTCGTCGAGGTAGCGGTTTGCCTGCTTGGCGCCCGACTCACGCGGCGATTTCTTCCAGTACTCCGGATCCGGATTGCCTGAATCGTTCATATAGCTGGCTGGTTTGTATCCTCCGCCAAACAGCACGTATCCAGCAAACGAGAAATCGAAGAGGATTGGAAATGTGGGCATCCAACACGTGAACTTATTACCACCGATGCCGGGAAACGATGCGGGGAAATCAAACGGAGTGATCTCTTGGTCCATGGTGGTGGGGACGATAGTGGTCGATCCGGATTCCGCCTTTGCCGCCGGCGCGGTAACAACGGCCATGGGGGAGGAGAGCGTGTAGGTTTTGCCCTGGTAGTCGAGCACAAAGCGCAGCTTGCACCCTTCTTCCAGAAGGCCCGAAGCTGCATCGAGGAACGTGTCTTCGAGCGTGAACGTCGCCAGATTATCCGCGCCCGATGCGCTGGCCTTGATTTGGCCAATTTGCGTGACGGTTTCGGGCGAGCTACCCGTGGCGGGCATTACCTTGTTGATGCACAGCGTTGCCTGTCCACCCTGTGGCAGATGTGCCTGCACGGTAAAGGCGCGCGTGTCGGGTTGGTCGTTTGCCGTGTCGTCCTTCGGCAATGCCATGAACGTGGCTTCAGCGTACTGGATGTCCCATTCGTCGAATGTGAGCTGGCGGAAGTACGGCTCGCCGTCGGAAAGCGGACGCGTGGGCGCGGTTATGGCGGTGCCGCCCTGGATACGCGCAAGGGGAATCTCGACATCACGGTAGCCCGCCATGCTAATGGAAATGCCGCCGTTAAAGTCGTACGCGTCGAGAAGCGTTGCCTCGTCCACGTAGCCTTCCGAAAGAGGGGCGATCTCAAAGATGGCCGTGCCTTCTTCATCGGTAGTGGCGGTGAGCTGCTTGCCTGCGGCATAGCGCGATGTGAGCGTGACCTGGGCACCCGTGATGGGCGTATTCTTGTTGGCGACGTCGACCACGACCACACCAAACATGGTGCGCGAGAGAACGAGCACCCTGAAGGGGTCTTCTTCGTCGGCATAGGCCTCGGTGGGGGCGAATGGCAGTATGAAGGCGTTTGCGCTTCCCAGCACGCGCGGCAACATAATGCTCGCCAGTGAGGACGCTCCGGCAACAAGTAACGAACGGCGATCAAGCATCTTTGGCTCCCATCCCGCAGGTATCGGTGGAAATAATCCAATTTTGCGAGAAGGCATCCTGTCACGGTAGTGCCGTCCGAGGGTCAAAATGTCCAATTTGAGCGAGCGAAGCGCCGGGGCTCCGGGGCGTACGTGCCGCGCTAGGCAGTCTGGCTGCTAACGCAGCATATGCGCGACCAGCTCAGTGCGCGTGCCGATGCCAAGCTTTGCATACACACTGGATAGGCGGTTTTTGACAGTGCCCGGCGATACTCCCATATGGCGTGCGATTTCGGCGTTGGTCCATCCGCGGCAGGCGAGCATGGCCATGGTGAATTCCGTGGTCGTTAGATCGTCGGCCACGTCCTCGCCCGAATCGGGGTTGTGGATGCGCCGCCAGCCGTAGCTGAAGTGGTACGTGATCTCGGTGATGCGCGCGAAGTCGTCAGGGTATTGCGTTTTTAGGCATGCCTCGATGAGCCCCTGTAAAAGGCCGTGGTGCTCGCCAATGAGCTCGATAAGGCCGTCGGGACGCGCAATGTCCCAAGTGGCTCCAAAATGCGCTTTTGCGGCGTCGACGTCTTTGAGACTCATGCATGCCATGGAAGCTGCCAGGTGCAGGAACAGTTCCGAGATCGGATAGCTCCCCTGTTTCATGATCAGGGCGTTTTCCGCCATGCCCAGACTGCGGCCATATTCGCCGCGCAGGTACAGGGCATGCGCCATCACGTAGCTGGCGAACAGGCGCAGGCCTTCGGGTAGATGCGCCGCAAGCGGATAAAACTCTTCGGCAGAATACGGGGAAGGCAAGTGTAGCAGAACGCTTGCGGCCGAGGCGAACAGGATGTGCATGGCGTGGTCGGCGAGCGATTCCTCGTCAGTTGGCGTATCGAGGATGCCCGCAAGACAGCGGCGGGCGTCGGCGATACGGTTGAGCGACAGACTGGCGTATCCGCAGATAAAGCATGCGGAATAGCGCAGTGCGGAATCGGTGGCGTCAAGATAGGGGCGCGCCGTCTTGGCAGCGAGGGCGGCCTGTCCGCGAAAGTACAGCGCTTCTGCCGTGGCAATAGCGCGCGAATCGGGGTCGGAAATGCCTGCAACTGCAGCGTCAATCTGCCCCGGCACAAAGGCAGTGCACATCAACGGCATGGGAACGCATGGGTAGCCATCGCAGTCCATCTTCCATCTCCCAACAGCTGGCAACAATAGCAGCAATTGTACCTCTGTTGCTCGGGACTGGAATTTGTGGGTATCGCCTACGATTATGCCGAACGTATAAAGGAAGAGTCTATTGGCGATGCTCCCAAGGTGGCTACTGAAGCCTAGCTGACCTCGACATTAGGAAAAATTGCCGCCCCTACAAAAAGCTCTGTCGCAGCGATGGGAAACGCATCTTCTGGGCATTCTGGCGTCTCCAGCCCAGCGCTGGACTGCTGCTGTCGCCTGCGCGTTGGCGAGCGAGGCGTGGGGACCGTCCGGCGACCAGCGGTGACGGGCGAGCCCTGCCGCGTGTGTGGGCCTCCATCGGCGTAGACCCATGACCCCCATGGCATCGGAGAAGTCTACCATGGCGTCCAGGACCTTACCGTCCGGCATGTCCAGCCTAGCGGCTCTCTTGAACCCGAGGTCGAAGAGGGCGTTGCACAAGGCATATGGGGCCGAGCGGAAGTGGATCAAAAGAGCGTTACTTGACGTTTCATGCATAATGCCAACCGCCCCGCGACATCACGTTCGCAGCGCGCAGGGGCCGGAGAATCTTCGCGATGAGAGTTGACGTCTAATACCTTGCATCGTATAGTGTGTATAGCAAAGTATATGACGAGAGGAGGTGTGCGGATGGAGGCACAGATGAAGCGCGGCTTCCTGGAGGCCTGCGTGCTCGCGGCCGTCTCCGGCGAGGAGTCCTACGGCTACCAGATCGTGAAGGACGTACCGGCGAGCATGGGGCTCACGGAGTCGACGCTCTACCCGCTGCTCAAGCGCCTGGAGAAGGCCGGGTGCATCACGGCGCGTTCCGCCGAGCACAACGGGCGGCTGCGCCGGTACTACCGCATCACGGACGACGGGCGAGCACGCATCGAGGAGTTCCTGGCCGAGTGGCCGTCCGTACGGGAGATTTACGCATACGTTGAGGGGGCGCACCATGACGCGCGATGAGTTTCTGGGCCGGTTGGGCGAGCGGCTCGCCTGCCTGCCGGCCGAGCAGGTGGAGGAGACCAAGGCGTTCTATGCGGAGGCCATCGCCGACCGCATGACCGCGCTGCTCGACCAGCTCAGGCAGGAGGCTTAATATGGCATTTGAAGGTCTTACCGAAAAAATTTCATCTGCGTTTAAGCATCTGCGAAGCAAAGGCCGTCTGACCGAGTCCGACATCAAGGAGGCTATGCGTGAGATCCGCATGGCGCTGCTCGAGGCGGACGTCAACTTCAAGGTCGCGAAGGATTTCATCAAGGCCGTCACCGAAAAGGCGACCGATGCCGAGATCCTGGAAAGCCTTTCGCCCTCTCAGCAGGTCATTAAAATCGTAAACGAGGAACTGGTTGCCCTGCTCGGCGGCCAGACCACCCGTCTTACCATATCCCCGAACCCGCCGACCATTGTCATGATGGCAGGTCTGCAGGGTGCGGGCAAAACGACAAACTGCGCAAAGCTTGCCGCTCTGCTCCGGAAACAGCAGCAGAGACGTCCGCTGCTCGTCG
>CAJMSO010000110.1 GCA_905216075.1 uncultured bacterium
CGCCGCCGCCAACGGTGGCGGCGGCGGCGTGACCTTTAACGTCGACATCCTCATCGAAGCACCCGACAGCCGCCTTAAGCCCGGTATGACTGCCGAGGTCTCGGTGGTGACCGAGCAGCTCGACGACGTGGTCATGGTACCCACCATGGCGCTGATGACCGAGGACGGCGAGCACTATTACGTCAATCTGGCCACCGATGACGAAGGCAAGGAAACGCGCCGCGTGAAGGTATCTGTCGTGACGCAAAACGACAACGACGCCGTGGTCGGCAAGACGCAGGTCAAGCGCGACGACCAGGGCAACGAGATCAACCCCGACGTGCCGGTTACCAAGCTGCGCGATGGCGACACCCTCGTCATGGACACCGTAGCGGACGCAACGGCTGACGGCGGCTACAGCGCGGATTCGGGCAGTATGTCTGACGATGAGGGCATGTAATGCGTCCCGTTATCGACATCCGCAACGTGCACCGCATCTTTGAGAGCGAAGCCGGTTGCGCCCACATCCTGCACAACGTGAGCCTGGCGGTAGACCCCGGTGAGTTCGTCGCCATCACCGGCCCCTCGGGCTCGGGCAAGTCGACGCTCATGAACATCTTGGGCTGCCTGGACAAACCGACGGCGGGCGACTATTACCTGCAGGGGCTCAATGTCGCCGAACTCGACGACGATGAGCTCACCGAGGTGCGTGCGCTGAGCATCGGCTTTGTCTTTCAGAGTTTCAACCTGCTGCCACGCCTGTCGGTTATCGAAAACGTCATGCTGCCGCTGTCCTACACCAATGTGCCGCGCAACCAGCGCGAGATGCGCGCCGTGCACGCGCTGCAAGCTGTCACGCTTCCGGTCGACCATTGGGACCACCGTATATCGGAACTCTCGGGTGGACAGATGCAGCGCGTCGCCATCGCGCGCGCCCTCGTCAACAATCCGCCCATCATCCTGGCCGACGAGCCCACGGGAAACCTCGACTCGGCAACCGGGGCGCTCGTCATGGAAACATTCCACAAGCTCCAGGAGCGCGGTAAGACCATCGTGCTCATCACGCACGACCCGGGCATTGCCGCCGAGGCAGACCGAGCCGTGACCATTCGCGACGGGCGAATCCATGACGGCGCATATATCGCGCATGCACCGAATACGCTACGCGGCGCCATCGGCAACCTACCCGCGACTTGTACATCTTCCATGTTGCCGAAAGGAGCGAAGGCATGAGCACCCGCGATCTTGTCCAAGAAGCCCTGCACTCGCTCGAGGCCAACAAGGGACGTAGCCTGCTCACCATCCTGGGCATCGTCATTGGCATCGCCTCGGTCATAGCCATGACCTCGCTCATCGGCGGCATCCAAAACAGCCTGGTCAACAGCTTGGGCCTCAACGCGGCCCGCATGGTGCAAATCTACTCCTCCCAAGAGCTCACCGATTCGGATGTCGAGAAGCTGCGCAAAATGGTGCCGCAAATTGAGCAGATCGGCATCGTCGACAGCGCCTATTCCGAGTACAAAGTGGGAGATAAAAGCTATACCGTCATGGCCCAAGGTGTCGATAGCGACATGCTCGACGCCGTGGGCGCCAGCAAGATCGTCGCCGGTCGCACCTATAGCGACATCGAGTCCAAATCCGGCGCGCGCGTGGCGCTCATCGGCCGCGGCGGCGCCGATCAACTGTACGGCAACGAGCAGGACGCAATAGGCAAGACCATCAAGGTCTCGAGCGGAGACGTGCAGATCATTGGCGTTATCGACGGCGGCAACGACTCCATGGGCTCGCTGAGCCTGTACATGCCGCGAGAAACGATCGCCGAGCTCTACGGCGATGACAATCCGTCGTTTCCCAGTGTGACGGCGCTCGCCGCCGAGGGCACCGATATGGACAAGCTCTGCAAGACAATCGAATCCAAGGTGCGCAGCATGAAGGGCATCTCGGAGGACGACGAGTATGAAAGCGTGTCGGCAAGCTCCATGAAGAGCGCTATCGATGCCCTGAACTCCTTTATGGGCGCCTTCTCGCTTATCATGGGCGCCGTTGCGGGCATCTCACTTTTAGTGGGCGGAATCGGCATTATGAACATGATGCTCACCAACGTGACCGAGCGCATCCGCGAAATTGGTATTCGCCGCGCCCTGGGCGCAAGCCGACGTGATATCACCGCCCAGTTTTTGGCCGAATCCTCGGCGCTGTGCATCACCGGCGGTATTTTAGGTGTCGTGACTGGCTATCTGCTGGCCTGGGGGCTCACGTTCTTTGCCACCAACTCGGACATCATGAGCGAGTTTGGAGCCACCGGGACGATTACGCCGAGCTTCTCCATTATGACCGTGCTAATCGCGTTTGCCGTATCGGTCGGCATCGGCGTGATCTTTGGCTTCTACCCCGCCCGCCGCGCCGCAAAGCTCGATCCGGTCGAGTGCCTGCGCTATCAGTAAGTTGTGACCTTACACACGCAACAATTTGGGCCCGGACCTGCATTACTTCGCAAGGTCACGGGCCCATATGTTTACAAGGAAGCAGGCCTTAGCTATCCGAGCTTAGATTCCAGGCTCGACAGACCATTAAGAGTCAGGTCGTTGGCGACCGCCGAGATGCGCTCAATAGGAACCGAGCCATCGGATAGTGCCCACGTGCGATAGATGCCGATAATGCCGGACAGCAAAAACGCCAGGTAGTAATCGAACATCTCGTCCTTTAAGCCCTCGGGCAGCAGATCACGCTCGGCGATCTCGTGCTCGAGCGGCACGCGTAGGCGAGCCATAAAGTCGTCGAGCGGAATGTTTTCGATCAACTGGCGATTAAGCACCAGGTTGTTGCACAGTGCCTCGTTAACGGTCTTGAAAAAGGACGCCGCAGCGCCAAGCGCACGCTCGTTAGTGTCGCCACCCATGGAGGAAAGCGTCTTCTCGACCGAATCGACGATCATCTCGACCACATCGACGGCAATGGCGTCGAGCAAGCCGTCAACCGTGCCAAAATGCACGTAGAAGGTCTTACGGTCGACATTTGCCTCGCGCGCAATGGCGCTCACCGTAATATCAGCCAGTGGCTTTTCCATGAGCAGTCGCTCAAACGCCGAAAGAATCGCATTGCGGCTGCGGACGATACGACGGTCAAGGCGAGGTTTTGAGGTAGCCATAGACGTGTCCCCTTCATGTCAACTGCCCACCTGTAAGTCCTCTACATGTGGGAGATAATCAACGTAAGAGGATTATCCTACATCTCACATCGCAATGACGAGCGTCATCAAGAACGCACGACTCGCCGAACGGGCCCTAGGACCGCTTCATTTTATTGAGAGCCGCCGGGGAAACGCGGATACCGTCGCCAGTCTGACGAACGTAGGTCTTGCGAGCCGGCTTAGAGGCCACAGCAGCCTTTTGAACATGCTGCTTGGGATCCACGGTAACTTGGCAGGCAGGATGCGCTTTTGCAGGCGTAGAGGGCGTCTGAGGCGTGTGTCCGAGCTTTCGCATCACACGGTCCCAGCGCGCATGGATGCTCTCGTTATGAGCGCTCTTAAGGCCCAACAGCGGGGCGGCCAAAATGGTCGGCGCGATAAAGGTGATCAGACGCCACAGCAGATAGCCGGCAGTCGAGGCCGTGCCAAAAAAGTGACCCAAAAACAGTGCGAAGCCGCCCTCGGCGCCACCGGTGCCGCCGGGTAGCGGAACGGCGGAGCTCAGCAGCTGAACAAAGGCACTCGCGGCCATGACCGAGAAAAAGTCGACTTCGTGGTGGCCAAAGGAGAGCATCAAAAAGTACGGAACCAGGTAGAAAAACGCCAGCTGCAGCATGGTGATGACAACCGTGAGCAACATAGACGAAAAATGGCCGGCAGAGAGTTTGAATTTCTCGGAGAACGAGTAGATCTCGCCATCTACAAAGGTGCGCCAGCCCTCGATCTTCGTAGCGGAGACGCCCACGCGCTCGAGCCAATTGATGATGCAATGGGCGACCCGTGTGACGGTTTTGGGCATCAACGCCACGGCAAAGATGCCGAGCAGGATGCAGCAGTGGCCGCCAAAGCTAAAGACGCACAGCAGCGTCATGTCGCCATAGCGCTCGGCGAAAAACGGCATACGGGCGAGCAGCAGAATGGCGCCCCACGCCACCAGGCCAAACTGGTAAACGATAAAGCGCGTGAACTGTGTGGCGCCCGCTTCGCCCACGTTTTGCCCAGCTTTGGTCAGGCGGTAAATCTGGGCAGGCGTAGAGCCCATCATCATGGGCGTCAGGTTGCCAAAGAAGATGCCGCTCGCCTCGACCGAAATGAGGTCGCGGATGCCGACGGGCGAATCGGGGTCGAGCCAAACGGCGATCGCGTACGCCACGATGCCAAAAACGAGGTACAAAAACATGCAAAAGCACGCAGCTAGGAGCCAGGGCATCTGAACGCTGGACATAGCGGCCCAAAACTGCCCCATCTGCCCGGTCACGACCAGATAGACGATGTAGCCGATCAGCACAACGCCGATGAAGATGGCGCCGCGGCGCGCACTCTTGTTATCATCGCCGCCAGAAACCTCGACCTGGGGCTTTGGGCTATGCTGAGAGGACTCCGTCATGAGGCTCCTTCTGACCGTCAAAATATCTGAACTATTGTACCCGTATGGGAGATGAGCAAAACGAAAAGCATGAGGCAAATGGGATTAACAGACCAGAACACCTGTAATAAAAAACCCGGCCTTCTCACGAAAGACCGGGTATCTAAAACATGGTAGCCCGTACCAGATTCGAACTGGTGATCTCCGCCTTGAGAGGGCGGCGTCCTAAACCGCTAGACGAACGGGCCATAAGCCTTAGCAGAAAAGAAGTGGTAGCCCGTACCAGATTCGAACTGGTGATCTCCGCCTTGAGAGGGCGGCGTCCTAAACCGCTAGACGAACGGGCCACATGACATCTGCACTGCCGTGCTGCGAGGAAATATATTACGGGACAAAAAACGCGAGCGCAAGAAGAAATTCCAAATTGCCCGTATTTTGTCGGGAGGTTATGGAACACGCAGGTCAACTAGGTAGCCTATTTAGGACGAACCGAAGGATGTTTACCCCAGGTGCAGATGGGCCAGAAGGGCTTCGCGCTCGTTGGGGACGTTGTCCACGATCACGGCGTCGAGGGCGGCATTGAGAAGCTGCCCCAACTCCGGCCCCGGTTTGACACCTGCGCGAATCAAATCGCCGCCGTTAATAGCAAGCATCTTGAGCGTATAGGGCTCCCCTGCCTCAAGCAGTCCGTGGGCGAGTGAGCGCATCTCCTCGATCGTCTCGACGTAATAGAAGCACGACGGCGCCTTACCCAGCGTATCGGCACGTTTAAGGTCCATAAGCTCGTCGATCAGACGCGGCGTATCGATGCCCTCGCCCGAAAGCAAGCGCATCATATTGAGCAGACAGGAACGCTCGGAGCGCAGCGGCTTATCGTGATACTTGATAAGCAGACACACATCGCGAACCAAATCGTGCGAAAGCGCCAGGCGATCCATAATCGCGCGAGCCTTCTTGGCGCCGAGCTCGGGATGACCGTAAAAGTGGCCGCTGCCCGCATGGTCGACCGTAAAGCAATCGGGCTTGGAGACATCATGCAAAAACGCTGCCCACATTAAGCTCGACGAAGGCGCTACGCCGTCACACAGCGCCAACTCTCCCGCCACCGTCAACACGCGAGCAATATGCTCGTAGACATTAAAGGCATGGTAGACACTGCGCTGGTCAAACCCACGAGCCGGCGCAAGCTCAGGCACAGCGGCACAAATAAGCTCGGGGTAGCGCAGCATCGCGTCTCCCCCATGACCGGTCGAAAGAATGCCTTCGAGCTCAATGCCCACGCGCTCGCGTGCCACGGCATCGAGCAGCGGCGAGCACTCGGCAAGCGCCTGTTTGGTCTTAGGCTCGATCATAAAATCCAGACGGCAGGCAAAACGCACCGCGCGCAGCATGCGAAGCGCGTCCTCGTTAAAGCGACGCTTAGGATCTCCGACGGCACGGATAAGTTTACGCTCAAGGTCGCCTTGGCCATCGTAGCGGTCGACAAGACCACGATCGGGATGCCAAGCCATGGCATTAACGGTAAAGTCACGGCGCGCCAGATCGTCCTCAAGCGAAGCCGCACGCTCCACACTCTGGGGATGGCGGCCATCGGTGTAAAAACCGTCCAGACGATACGTCGTGACCTCAATGCGCTCGCCATCGCAAATGGCCGTGATGCCGCCAAATTTAATGCCCGACTCAACCACAGCAATGTCAGCCGACTCGAGCGCCGCCTTGGACTCCTGCCACAAGCCGCTG
>CAJMSO010000111.1 GCA_905216075.1 uncultured bacterium
TCGGCATGAGCAGTGTCTCTTTGTAGTCCATCTTCATTCCTCCTTAACAAAAAAGACGCCCTGATCTAAGGACGTCATCAACGCGGTACCACCTTAGTTCACACCGGGTCCCGGTGTGCCCTCTGCCTGCTAACGCGAGGCTGACGTGTCTTCCTACTGCATTCAGAAGACCGGCTCCAAAGTGATTCCCGTTCACCTGCGCCGCAGATTTTCACCAGCCATCTGCTCTCTGTAGACTTGGTCAACGGACATGTCTTTTTCTTCGCCTTTTCATTTATCCAACAGATCTGTGCCCGGAACAGGCACGCGCTCGAACTCATCGAGCAGGCGGCTGATCCGTTCCGTCTGCCTGCGCATCGTTCCCTTGGCATCCTCGGTCTCATCCGCAAGCTTGACGATATCGGCGAGCATCAGCCTGGCATTGAGCAGCGCTTCGCTGACGATCACGTCCGCGTTCTGCTTTGCCGTGGCGACGATCGTATTTGCTTCCTTCATGGCGATGGCGACCATCTGGGACGCGGCATCTTCTTTCTCACGCAGATGCTCCACGGGAGAATCCCCTCCCTTTCCCATGGCGCTCACCTGTTCCTCCAGCTGCGCGCAGCGGTTTCGGTAAGCCTCATTGGAGCGTTCCAGACTGCTGATGTGCATATTCAGTTCCTCGATGAGGGCATCCACCTGATAACGGTTATAGCCATCCTTCATCCGATCGAACTTCACACCCATCTTCTCACCTCCAATTTAACAATAGACGAGTATCTCGATGACATAGCGGTTCTTCTTCGTCATCTTCTGTACGCCCACAAATTGAAAGCGGCCATGCCCGCGAACGGAAACAGCACAGTTATTATCGCATAAAGCACTGCATTGTTCAAGAGGCAGGTCATTCACTTTTACCATTCCGCCTTCGATGAGCGAAGCCGCACGGGCGCGGGAAATGCGACAGATGGCGCTGACGATCGCATCCAGGCGCAGCGAAGAGACATTGCATTCGCGGCGCTGCACGCGAGGCGCGATATCCGGCACGCCCGCATACCGGGAAAAGCGCAGGCCGCTGCGGCGGATCATGGTGACCTGATCGATCAGATAAGCGCTGATGGGCTCCAGCGCCATCACATAGATCTCGTTTTCCTCGATGAGGATATCCCCCAGCTGCGCGCGGTCGATGCCCTGATGCATGAACGCCCCCAGCACATCGCGGTGCGTCAGCCGGCCGAAACGAGGCTGATACGACGCCTTGAGCACACAGACGGGAAACTCGATATCCATCTCGACAGGAAGGAGCGCATAACAGCGCCGCTGGGCATGGGCATATCCGCCCCAGCTGCGCTGCAGCCTGCTCTTGCCGCAGACCTGCTCCACGATGCGCCCTTCGCTCTCCGACAAAAAAGGGGTGAAGATCACCCGGTTCTGGCGTTCACATGCCGCAAGCATGTCTTCCAGCCTCGCGATAAAATCCTCATGCCCCCGAAAATGCTCCAGACGGCTCATCCTTCCGCGCCGTTGTCCACGTTGATCTGTCCCTGCACGCCGATCTCAGCCGGAGAGCAGAGGATGACGTTCGTGCCGACCTTCTGGATCTTTCCATCAAGCGCGAACACGACGCCGGTCAGAAAATCGATCGTGCGCTGAGCATATTCGCGGTCAAGCTTATGTAAGTTGACGACGACTGCGTTGCCTTCTTTCAGACGCTTGGCCACCTCATCGGACTCCGAGAAGGAACGAGGCTCAAACAGCACCATCTTCGTCTTGGCCTTCATTGTATTCGCTGTATTCACATTTTTCGTCTTCGGCCTCTCGTAGCGGGAACGCGGCGTTTCTTCCACTTCTTCCTCCACTTCGAGGATATCGTCGCCCTCATCATCGATCGGTGCGACGAACTCTTTGAACTTATCTACGACTCCCATCAGGTACACCTCCAGTATAAGCACATTATAACATTTACCATGAAAAATAAAAAGTGGCTATGTTACAAAATGCGCAAAAAACAGCCACTTTCAGCACGTTGAGACAAGGATGACATCTTTTCCGACACGCACGATCTGCGAGATCCGCACCATTCGCTCCTCGCCGTGAAAGAACCAGGGAAACAGCCGTTTCATGCCCGAGGGCCGGCTCATGACATAGAGCATGCAGATCTGATAATGCTCATCAAATTCCAGATCGCAGGGCATGCCGAGCAGCTCGCCATTGTCGACGCTGATCACATCTTTGGTACAAAACTCTGAGAACCTCATCACATCACCAGTATCATCTTATGCGCCGAACGGATAAATGTGAACTACTGATCCATCTGCCGCCGCAGCGAGCGGATCGCGTTTTTCTCCAGGCGGGACACCTGCGCCTGAGAGATCCCCAGCTCTGTCGCGATCTCCATCTGCGTCTGATCCTCGTAATACCGGCGGCGGATGATATCCAGCTCCCGCGCATTGAGCGCATGCATGCTCTGATGCAGAGAGATGACATCCCGCTCCTTAGCGATCTCATCATGCTCGTCCTTGATCTGATCGAGCAGATGGAGCTCATCCCCATCGCCATGACGCCGGACGGCCCGGACATGGACGCCGTCGAGGCCGCCGTGCGCCGCTACGCCGGCAAGCCCATCATCAACTCGGTCAATGGCAAACAGCAGATCATGGATGAGATCTTTCCGCTAGTCGCCCACTACGGCACCAACGTCGTCGGCCTCACGCTCGACGAAGGCGGCATCCCCGATACCGCCGAAGCTCGCTTCGCCATCGCCGAGCGCATCGTGGCCGAGGCTGCCCGCTACGGTATCGGCCCAGACCGCATCCTCATCGACTGCCTGGTCATGACCGCCTCGACCAATCAACGCCAGGCCGAACAGATCCTGCGCGCCATGTCCCTGTGCAAGGAGCGTCTGGGCGTCAAATGCGCGCTCGGCGTGTCGAACATCAGCTTTGGTCTGCCTGCCCGCCCGCTGCTGGGCTCGGTCTTTTTGGCCGCCGCCTTCGGCGCGGGCCTGGACGCCCCCATCATGAACCCGGGCTCCAAGCGCTTTATGGACACCGTTTACAGCTATCGCGTCTTGAGCGTTGAGGACGAGGGCTCGACCGGATACATCGAGCGCTACGCCGGCTGGACCGATCCGTACAAGATCGCCGCGAACCCGGCGGCGGCCCAGGCGGTATCGACCGACGCCGCGCCCGCTGCTGGCACCACCGGCACCGACGGCAACGACGACCCGATTCGTCGCATGGTCGTCTCGGGCCGCAAGGGCGAAATCGCGGCCGAGACCGAGCGTCTGCTGGCAGACCACGACGCCATGGACCTCATCAACAACCACTTTATCCCCGCCCTCGACGAGGTTGGCGTCCTCTTTGACCAGGGCAAGTTCTTCTTGCCGCAGCTTATGGCCTCGGCCGAGGCCGCGCGTGTGGGCTTTGACACCATCAAGCGCCTGATGCCCGCCGGCGAGATTGCCGACAAGGGCAAGATCTGCGTGGCCACCGTTAAAGGCGATATCCACGACATCGGTAAGAACATCGTCAAGATGCTGCTCGATAACTACGGCTACACCGTCTTTGACCTAGGCCGCGACGTCGACCCGCAAGAGGTGCTCAAGACCGTGCAGGAGCGTGACATTAAGCTCGTCGGCCTCTCGGCGCTTATGACTACCACGGTCGTCGCCATGGAGGAGACCATCAAGTTGCTCCATGCCGAGGTGCCGGGCGTCAAGATCATCGTGGGTGGCGCCGTGCTCACCCCCGAATACGCCAAGCAGATCGGCGCGGACTACTACGCCAAGGACGCCGCCGAGAGCGCTCGTATCGCCGAAGAGGTCTTTGGGCAGTAACACAACGGAAACAACCGAGCACCAAAACGTGCCGCATGCGCCACTTGGCACGTGCGGCACGTTAGAATAGATAAGACTATGCTCGTTTTGGCAGATAGGAGCGCAAGGATGGCGATCACGCCCGCAGAAATCGCGGAAACCCGCGGCATGGTTGAGGAGCAGAACCTCGACATCAGGACCATCACCATGGGTGTTTCGCTCATGGGTTGCGGTGACGAGAACCTCGACCGCATGTGCACGAAGATCTACGACCACGTGACGCACACGGCTGAGCATCTGGTCGAGACCGCCGAGAACCTCGAGCGCGAGTACGGTATCCCCATCGTCAACAAGCGCGTTTCCGTCACCCCGGTGGCGCAGATCGCCGCGTGCTGCAAGGATGAGGACCTCACCCCCATCGCGCATGCCCTCGACCGCGCGGCCGAGACGCTCGGCATCGATTACCTGGGCGGCTTCTCCGCACTCGTCCAGAAGGGCATCGGCAACGCCGACCGCCGCGTCATCCAGTCCATCCCCCAGGCGCTCGCTACCACGAGCCGCGTCTGCTCCAGCGTCAACGTCGCCAGCCTGCGCGCCGGCATCAACATGGACGCCGTGCTCATGGCCGCCCAGACCATCATCGATGCCGCTAAACTCACGGCCGACCAGGATTCCGTCGGCGCCTCCAAGTTTGTCTGCTTTGCCAACATGGTCGAGGACTCCCCGTTTATGGCGGGCGCCGTCCACGGCGGTGGCGAGGCCGACGCCGTCATCAACGTAGGCGTCTCGGGCCCCGGCGTTATGGCCGCAGCCCTGGAGACGCTGCCCGACTCCGCATCGATGATGGAGGTTGCCGAGAAGATCAAGCAGACCGCCTTTAAGATCACCCGCGCCGGCGAGCTCATGAGCCGCGAGGCCGCCCATCGTCTGGGTGTCGAGAAGGGCATTGTCGACCTGTCGCTGGCTCCCACGCCTGCCATCGGCGACTCCGTCGCGCGCATCCTCGAGATCATCGGCGTGGGCACCTGCGGTGGCCCGGGCACGACCTGCGCGCTCGCCATGCTCAACGATGCCGTCAAGAAGGGCGGCGTCATGGCCAGTTCCAGCGTCGGTGGCCTCTCGGGCGCCTTTATCCCCGTGTCCGAGGACGCCGGCATGATCGCCGCCGTCGAGGCTGGCGCGCTTTCACTCGAGAAGCTCGAGGCCATGACCTGCGTGTGCTCCGTTGGCCTAGACATGATTGCCATCCCCGGTGACACCCCGGTCGAGACCATCGCCGGCATCATCGCCGACGAGATGGCCATCGGCGTCATCAACAATAAGACCACGGCCGTGCGCGTGATTCCCGCCATCGGCAAGGGCGTGGGCGACTGCGTCGAGTACGGCGGCCTGTTTGGCCGTGCGCCCATCATGCCGGTGAACCCCAACGCCGGCACCGTGCTTGCCCACCGTGGTGGTCGATTCCCGGCACCGCTGAATTCGCTGAAGAACTAGCCTAGGGGTTCGGGCGAGGAGCCCCGGGGAGGGCAAATATATAAGGTCGCCTGCTCGGACAGTCCTGACTCGCACGGAGAGCACATTAAGTGCTCTCCGGCTCGTGCGGAACTCGCGATCGACCTTATATATTTGCCCTCCCCGGGGCTCCCGCACAACGGGACCTCGGTTGGGCTCTATCCCGGTTGCAGTTGCTTCGCTCCTGCACCACTAGGCTGGTGCGACGGTTTGGCGTTGGATCGGTTCTTTCTGATATATGCTGGTTGCGGCTCTTCTTTTGGGAGGGGCCGCTTTTTTGTTGTGAGGAGGATGGCCCGTGGCTGATGGGGTAATTCGTTCTGAACTGCTTTCTGCGGATTGGAATGAGGAATGGATGCGCTTGCAGGCTGCTCGGCATCAGGCTGACGACTCTTTTGAGTGGGACAAGAGGGCTCGGCATTTTCGGCCGCTTGAGACTGCTCCGTATGCCCGAGATTTTATGAAGCTGTTGGCACTCCAGCCTGGTGAGTCGGTGCTTGATATGGGGTGTGGGGCTGGATCGATTGCTATTCCGCTTGCGCAAGACGGGCATCCCGTGATTGCCGCTGATTTTTCCCCTGCCATGTTGGGCACCCTTGATGCTGGCATTGAGTACTATGGGCTCGAGGACCTGATTACGCCGCTTGAGCTTGCTTGGGACGATGATTGGGATTTGGCTGGACCGGTTGCCAAGGCTGTGGATGTTGCCTTTGCCAGTCGCTCTGTCACCACGACCAACCTAAAGGGCGCACTTGCCAAGCTTGACCGTACAGCTCGCCGGCGTTGCGCTGTCACGATGGTCGCTAACTCCAGCCCGCGCTATGATCTGCACTTGATGAACGCTATCGGCGCCTCCGTTACCTGCAGCAATGGCTTTGTGTATGCCTTTAACATTCTCATTCAGATGGGTGCCCTGCCGCAGGTTACGTACTTTGAATCGCCTCGTCGCGATACCTTCGATAGCC
>CAJMSO010000112.1 GCA_905216075.1 uncultured bacterium
GCGACGGACCGCAGCGAGGCCAGCACGCTCTCCTCGAGCGCGTCGCCCGCCTTCCTCCCGCGCGCGAGCAGCGGCATGAGGTCCTTCGGCCGCTCGCGGCCCCTGAACCGCTCCCTCAGGGCGCTCGGGGCCGTCGTGAGCATCGACTTCGCGCAGGCCACGCAGGACGTGGACGTCGCGACGGCCAGCCTGCGCGCGACGTAGAGCTGGCGCACCGCCTCGACCCAGCCGTCCTGCGACTTCGGCACGGAGCAGCCCTTCCCGGACGCCGCCTTGCGCGCCGCGCGCTCGGCGTCCAGCGGGTCGCTCTTCCCCTCGCCGGGCCTCACCTTGTCCCTCTTGGGCCTGAGCACCTCGACGACGTTGTACCCGAGCTCCACGAGCCTCCTCGTCAGCCCGGCCCCGTACGATGCCGTGCCCTCGACGCCGACGACCATGCAGCTCCCCGGGTCGCCTATCGCCTCCGCCAGCCTGTCGTAGCCCTCGGGGTCGGCCCCGAAGCTCCCGCTCCAGATCTTCCTCCCGAGGCCGTCGAGCAGGCACAGGACATGCACGTCCTTGTGCGTGTCGACGCCCGCGATGACCGTTTCGCCTTCCATTTTCGCTCCCCTCGGTCTGCCGCCTGCTCCGCGCCCGGGTCTCCCAGACATTGCACTGACGGGAGCGCTACAATCCAATTGGCTTGTCCGATTGTCCGCGCTCATGCTCCTATTAGGTCATGGCAGGACTCCGGGACGCGGATGCCGGGGCGAGACAGGTCGGATTTGAGGACGGCCGAAGAGGCGTCAGCAGGTCAGTGGGTCATCGTCCCGGCATTCAGCATCAGGGTAGCGCTGCGACGCGGAAATCGCGCGCCGTTGCCGCGCCCCGCAGTGCCCGCTTCCCCCGAGAACAATTATCAGTGCAGGTAGAAAGCTTGCCGATTTTCGAAAAAGCCGGCTATGGTTGACCCTTGCGGCCTAAACGTAGTAGATAGGTCCTTTTCGTGGCGCAGCGTCAGACCAGTCTTTTTGGGGCGGGGTTATTTTGACTACATGCCGATCTGATTGCCCAAGTAGTCAAAATAGCCCCGTCCCAAATTAGCTACTTTGTGGGTTGTGGGGGATAAAGATTGCCGGTCGATTTGTCCTACTGGGGTATGTCGATGGCGCGAGTGGTTCGATTTTGAGCCTGAGTGGCAACCCGAGGCGAAATTTCGGGTCACCCAAATTGCTACAATTTTAAGCATATAGCGATGTCCTGCCTTGCGTTTCTGCGCGGGGGGGGGCGTATATTTGCATCGATGGGGACGACGACACACATACAATGAGCTGTTTCTTGCCGTCCTCATGGATTGGGAGGGCCTTCATGAATCGCGTGTGTGCGAGAGCTCGAGAAATGCTAAAGCCTTTTGGCAAGAAAACCAATACCGCAAAGCGTGTCCTGAGGATTTTTACCGTCCCGCTGGCGGCGTGTGCACTCTTGTTTGGTGCGACGAGTGCGTCGGCCGACCAGACAGTTCCCTTTAGCAACCACACCGTGCAGACGGTGAATCCCACCGGCACTACGGTCAATTTGTTCGACTACTGGGTCGTGAACGGCGACAACGATAAGTCCGTCAACATAAACAACAAAAATGGCAATAACAACACTGGCATCAACAAAGATCACCAGCTCAAGTTCAATGGTGGTGGCGGCACGGGCATTAACAAGTGGACGGGCAGAAGCGTCATTGATGGCTTTGGACGCCTTTCTTTTGTAAAGAACACGCTGGTAAATGGCTATCCGGCGATCAACGCCGGCACCTATACCTCATACGGCACGAAAGGCGATTGCACCGATGAATCGCTGGCCTATCTCTTTAATAACGATAAGCAGAATGGTAAGGCTGTCTACAACGACGTGAAAGGCCTCTTCCAGCTCCAGAATGGCTATTACGTCTACGACTCGTACGGCTCTGACGGTAACTATGCCGTGTATGACCCCACGACCAACTCCTTTGACGTCTACGATAAGGCGGGCGTATATAAGGGCGATGCGAGTAGCGAAACCAATCTGGGCCAGTTCTTCCCCTTTGACTCGGCTGAAAAGGTTTTTGATGAGATGGGCAACAGCCTCTCCCTAAGCAGATCATTGATGGAAGCACGAACCTTAACCACCACTTTGGCATGTCCATGACCACGGAGTTTGTCCAGCCTAACGGTGGCAAGACCACCAAAGGCGAGGATATGGTCTTTGAGTTCTCGGGTGACGACGACGTCTGGGTGTACATCGATGGCGTACTCGTGGGCGATCTGGGTGGCATTCACGAGAAGGCGACGCTCAAGATCAACTTCGCCACCGGCGACGTGCATGTCGGCCATGTCGACAACGCAAATGATCCCGAAAAGACCATTCAAGACACCACCATCAGGGCGATGTACGAAGCCGCCGGTGCGGATGTCTCCAACTTTTCCATTAACTCCCCTAACACCTTCAGCGACAGCACCAAGCACACACTGAGCTTCTTCTATCTGGAGCGCGGCGCGGGCGCATCGAACATGAAACTTAAGTTCAACCTCACCACCCTGCCGTCGTCCGAGGTCGCGAAGGTCGACCAAAACGGCGAGGCAGTCCAGGGTGCCGAGTTTGCTCTGTATCAGTCGGATGCCAACTGGAAGGCGCAGGGCGATCCCATCGCTCAGGGCACGACGGACGATAAGGGCCAGCTGGTGTTTCTGAAGTCGGACGGCTCCGTCCTTTCATTTGATAACCAGCATGCCGACGGGCACGACTACTTTGTACTCAAAGAGACAGGCCTGCCCGAGGGGTACCGCTCGAGCCTGACCTCGTCGACCACCGCAACGCCAGGCGAGCTGCACCTGCAGTACAAGCAAGCTGCGGCGAGTGGCTCGGGTGGTGTGGTGGTTGCACCGCAAACGACGGCCACCATGGCCGACGGCACAACGCAATGGACGGGCAGCCGCATGTGGCTGAACGGTGGCTATCTGGCTGCCAAGGAGACCATTTCTCTTAATAAAGAAACAAAAGACAATAAGAATAACCCCATTAGCTCGGGCACGACCTTTGCCGTCGTGCTCAAGCTCACCGGTGCGGGCGAGGAACACACAAGCGAAGACGCGTGGACGCCGGTCACGGGCAACCCGCTCGATGGCTATAAGCTGTGCTCCAAACACGGCATTGAGGGCGCGGTCGAGGCTGCTAAATCGGCGGACACGAGCGTCTTTGGCGTCAACACCAAGGGCGACTATGTGGTGACGGTCAGGTCGCTGCCCGGCGATATCGAAAAGTACGCCGCCATGTTGGAAGATAAGTCCCAGTCCGAATATACCGTGGCGGTGTATCACACCACTGCATCGTCTCTGGCGGGGGCAACCATCGGCAACACCTCTATGGTCAAATATCAAACGATAAACAGGCAGTTCTCTACGGTGATCCACCTCACCAACGTCCAGAATCGTCTGTTTGTGCAGAAGGTCGACGACCTGGGCAAGCCCGTGAACGGCGCGACGTTTCAGCTGTACCAGGCCAAGGACGTTACTGGCAATAGCCCCAGCACGTATGCCATCAAGCCCGGTGCCGAGCCGTATGACACCGTGAAGGCAAATGGCATGACCTATCCGTATGACATTGAGGGTGCTGCATGCTTCCCGCTCGATTCGAATAATCATGCGCCCCTTATCAAGGGCACGTACTACTTGCGTGAGTCTGCAAGCCCGGATGGCCATGAGATTAACAACACCATCACCAAGGTAATCGTGGACGATTCGGGTGTGTATGTGGATGCCGGCAAGAAAGGCGACGGTGTGCTCAGCATGAGCGGCCCGGGTTCGCTGATTGCTTCCCTGGCGCAGTTTGGCTCTCCCGATTCCATCGACAACACGCTTACGCACATTAAGGGCAAGCTGCAGAGTGCGGCCGTTGACGCCAACGGAAGCCTGACATGGGGCCCGACAAGTCCTACGGACAACTGGATGCATATGCGCTATGACAAGACGACGCAAGGTGCCAAGACCGTCCTGCGCTATGTCGAGGACGGTGGCAAGCGCGACAACAAGCTGGCTACTATCTATGCGGACACGGGCGTAAACCGCATGGCTCTTTATCAAGAAAACGATTCAGCATATATAGACGATGCCTCCAAGACCCGTACTGACTTGGGCACGCTCCAGCTCAACCATCTCTTTACCACGGCAATGGGTGTGCAGTATACCGATCGTCGCGTGGCACGCCTGCAAGTGACTAAGACCGTGACAGCAGATGATGGTCTTACTGCACCCACTAAGGATGCGAATGATAAGGATCTGACGTTTACGTTTAAGTTCACCCTGCCGGGGTCCCAGGAGGGCTACGAGGCGCATGTGTTCGATGCGAGCGGCAACGCTGTGGGCAATTCCTTTAAGCTTAGGAACGGCGACACCCATTCCATTAAGGCCGGCGAGACCATTCGCGTATACGACCTTAAGCAGGGCGACAGCTATAGCGTGAGCGAGCTCACCACTAAGGGCGAGGAGTCCAGTGGCAATGTGCTGGCGAGCATCGTTAACACTGTGACCGGCTCTGCCGACGAGTCGGTGCTTCCGGCTGGCTTTAGCCTCGTGAACCGCAAGGTCGGTGGCGAGAAGCAATCAGGAACCGGCAACACTATCACGGGCAAGATCGCCGCGCTCGTGGACGGAAAGATTCCCGCGAGCAACACGCTTGAGTTCATCAACAACTACAGCGCCAACCGCGTAACGCTCGACGCCCAGAATGGCCTAAGCGCCAAGAAGGTGCTCGAGGGCCGCAATTGGGCCGATGGCGATACCTTTACCGTGCAGCTTACAGCCGACGACGGCGTTCCCATGCCCGGCGTTGCCAAGAGCAAGGTGGCTACGGTTGAGCTCACCGAGAAAACCCGGACGGCGACGTTTGGCGATATTACCTATAGGAAGCCGGGTACCTACACCTATACCATCTCGGAGGTTATCCCCGGATCCGACGCCAGGGCAGACGGCATAAGCTACTCCGCTGCTGTCTATACCGCGACGGTCGTGGTGGAGGATAACCATGCCGGTGCTCTGGTCGTTAAGAGCGTGAAGATGGTGCAGGAGTGCGACGACGCGGGTGTCGACACCAAGACGGATGTTGCCGGTAAGGGCGCAACCTTCACCAACCGCTACGATACGCACGAACATAGCATCATCATCCATGCCCAAAAGAACCTGACCGACAACGCCGGGACGTTCCCGCTTGCTCAGAATACCTTTGACTTTAAGCTCGAGGGCGTGGGTGGCTATGCAGATGCCAGCGCGGTATTCAGCCTCGATACGGTCGATAAGAACATGGCGGCCCCCATGCCTCAGGGTACCGAGGGTAACACCGCGACCGTGGGCAATAACGCCGACGGTACGGTGACGTGGCCGGCGATCTCCTATACCGCCAAGGCGGATGCGGGACGTGCCTACGTTTACAAGTTCGCCGAGAATCCCGGCAGCGTTACGAGCATGACCTACGATGGATCGGTCTATTACGCCGTGGTGCGCAACGCCGAGAAGGGTGCTGGCATCCAGACTTCGATCGAGTACTACAAGATTACAGAAGACGGTTCGGTAAAGCAGCTGGACACGAACGTTACGCCTTCCTTTACCAATATATATAGCGTGGATCCCACGAGCGCGACCCTGCAGGGCCAAAAGACCGTGAGCGGTCGTGACTGGAACCAGGACGAGAGCTATACCTTTAACCTTGCCGCCGCTACGGACGATGCCAGTGCAACTGGTCTGGGTAAGACCACCGCAAAGGCAGTGACGGATGGGGCCGTTGCTATCGGCACTAACCAAGCTGTCGCCAACGCGCCCGAGTCGGGACGCGTGGCATCGTTCTCCTTTGGCACTGAAGCCGCCCCGACCGTGACGTTCAACCGCGCAGGCACCTTTAGCTTCAACATCACCGAGAAAGCTGCGCAGGATGGCCAGGCGGGCATGTCCATGGACAAGCATACCGCCCGCGCGACCGTCGTGGTGACCGACCTGGATAAGTCGGGCAACCACGCGGGCAAGCTGCGCGTGTCGAGCGTGACCTACGCCAACACCGGCGCCTCCGATGCGGACAAGGCCGTAACCGACAAGGCTGCCTTTACCAACGCGTACCATGCATCGGGCACCTTTGGTGGCGTGACGGTGAGCAAGATCCTTGAGGGTCGCGCCTCTACCGCGGGCCAGTTTACCTTTGCCGTGACGGGCCTTTGGTACAACGGCGTTCAG
>CAJMSO010000113.1 GCA_905216075.1 uncultured bacterium
CGGCCGATCTCGCGATAGAGCGCCTTGTTGGACGTGTCGTCGCGATGCAGGCGGCGGTTGATGCGGTAGCGGTGGACCAGAATGGCCACGATCAGCACGGGGACCGCGATGAGCATGGCAAACAGAATGACCGCGCCGATCTTGCCCACCAGGTCAAACGTGGTGAAGTAGGTCATAAAGATGTTGAAGTACTCAACCCAGCCAAACACCAGCAGGTTGAGGATGGAGCTCACGACGGCAACGACGTTGTAGACGACCTTTGCCAGCAGCTCCCAGGCAAATCCCAGAAACTCACTCACCGTCGGTACCCTCCTGCTTGGTCGCGTTCATCGCCGCCTCGGCCTCGGCCTTCAGACGACGGGCTTCCTCGAGCTTGGCCTCGGCCTGGGCGAGCTGCTCGGCGGCGTTATCGGCCGTGACGGTGGTGTCACCCTTGCCCTCGGCGTCCACGATGGCAGCCGCGGCGGCCAGGCGGTCCTCCTCGGCCATAGCGCGCTTGAGGTTCATGCCCACCACGATGAGGTGATACACCTGGTAGATAAAGAACAGCAGCATGGGCAGCACGATCACAATGAGGAAGCCCATGGAGCTGGACAGGAAGTCCATGACCTTGCCCATCTGCGGCAACGCGAACAGGTACTTGCCCACGATGTCGCCGTCGCTGATGATGTGTGTATCGGCCACGTCGTTGTTATCGCCCTTGGTGGTAAAGCTGCGCATGCCGTTGACCTCGTCGATGGCGGCGATGCGGTGCGTGTTGAGCGCGTACTCGTTGTCGATGATGGTATGGAACGTCACGATGTCGCCCACCTCGAGCTTGGAGGTGTCACACTTTTTGATGAAGATGAGGTCGCCCTTGTTAAACGTGGGCGCCATGGAGTCGGACTGCACGGCGAGCGGGGTGAAGCCGGCGATGTCGGACACGCTGCCGTCCTCGCGCGTGGCGAGCGTGGTAAACGCATACAGGGCCGCCACCAGGATGATGATCCACATGACGACGCTCAACGCGATGGATGCGGCTTTTTTAACAGATTGCATGATGTCCCTTACTACCGTGTCTGTCTAGGTCGTGCGCGGCCCGGTGGCCGCCGTGCATATCTACTGTTCCTCGATGCCCTCGAAGCGCATCGAAACCGAATAGTTAGCTCCCTTTAGCATATTAGTGCAATTTGGGTCCGTTCCCTCGAGCCATATGCGAACGGTCACCGGCTTATCCGTATCTTTTATCAGGTCGAACATGTCGCTGGCCGCGGTGGCAGCGCCCGAGTCGAGTCCAAAGACGGTGGCCGCGCCGGATGAGCCCCCGCCCCCGTTGGGGTCGTAGACCCAAGTGTGGCCGTCGGCGGTAAAGCTCATGCGCATGGCTCTGGCCATGCCCTGCGTCTCGGAGCTAAACCGCGTGCCGGACACGCCGCCATCACCATCCTGCCCGGTCAGGCGAACGCGCAGGTCCGTGCTGCTCATAAAGTGCAGCGTAAACTCCAGGTAGGCGCCGGTGGCGGGGTCGGCGGTGGAACCGTCCTCAAAGGTGAAGGTCTGGTAGTCGCTCGTGGTGACGGGTCTGAGCTTGGACGTATCGATGTCCACGCCCTTTTCACTGGCGATGCGCGCCGAGATCTGGTCGAAGCCCAGGCTGTGGACGTATTCGTCAAACGTGGCGTGCTCGTCCAGGTCAAAGCGCAGCGAGCCGTCGGCGTTGGCGTCGATCATGAGCATGCGGGTCTTGGCGCTATCGGCGATGGAGAACCAGGCGAACGTTGCCATGGCTATCGCCACCAGCGCAAACAGCACCAGAACCACAGTGGTGGTAAGCTTGCGGCGCAGGTCGGTGTCGGCGGGGGCGGCGGCGCTGGGCTGGCGGGTGGCGGGCGTGCAGTTGGCGGCGGGCTGCTTATGCGTCATGGCTACTCACCGTCCAAGGTCGCAAAGAGCGCCAGGTGCAAGGTGCCCGGATCTTGATAGAGATAGTCGGCGCTATCGGGGTCGGTGCCCTCGATGTAGTAATAGATATCCAAACGATAGGTCTGGCCAAGCCCCAGCGTAGCAAGCGTGTTTTGCGGGCGCGTGGCCGTCTCGCTCGTGTCCAGCGTAAAGGCGGCCGGGTTCTGCGTCACGTTGGTACCGCAAGCGAGCTGGCCGTTTTGCCAGCCCAGAAGCATGCCCTCGGTGTAGCCCGGCAGGCCCGAAGGCGCGGTCGCGGGATGTTCGTCGCGATGGCCGCCGTCGGAGCTGTCGAGCTCAAAGATGTTGGTGGCGAGCACCTGGTTGCCGCTCGAGATCTTGATGCCCACGCGGGCCGCGCGCAGCAGCTCGGTATCGGCACCCTGCGGGACCAGCGATTCGGCCAGATACAGGTTGACCTTGCCCGCCACTTTGCTGGCGCCCGTTCCGGTGATGGTGGGGCGCAGGTCGATCCAGCCATGGTAGAACGCGGAGCCGTTGTCTTTTGCTTGCTCAAACACCGTGGCATCGCCGACAGAGTTGTTTTGCGCGCAGGCAGCAAAGCCGTTGAGGTCAAAGGTCGAGACCGGGTAGAGCGTCACGGCGCCGGTCGCGTTGGAAGTCAGGGAAACGTCGCCCTGCTGCGACCAGCTGCCGCGATCGGCATCGCCCAGCTCCAGCACCAGCTTGGACGTGTCGCTGTGCACGCTCACCGAGTTGGTATTGACCTTCATGTTGTTGGTAAACCAGGCGTAGGTCGCGGCGCCCAAAGTGGCGGCGTGCCACCATAACGAGCGCGATGTAGGCACGCGCGCGACGGGCGTGGCGGCGGGTGACGACGTCCTCGAGGACCTGGCGCTCGGCGGCTACGCTGGAGAGGCCCGCGGGGCTCTCACTCTGGGTTTTGGCCTCGCAGCTATCTGCTGGCATGTGCTTCTGATCTTCCATGTCGCTCGCCCCCTTACGCCTTGGCCGCGGCAAAGGCAAGCTGCAGCACCACATCGCGGGCCTGGGCCTCGTCGATGCAATTGGCGTCGCAGCCTTCCATGTACACAACGTAGCGAACGCTTGCCACCTCGTTGGCGGCCAGCGTGCAGATGGGCGTGGCGCCCGCGCGCGCCGTGGGCGTGTCACCGGTGCCGTCCATGCTGTAGGCGCTTATGGCGCGCGCAGGGTCGGCGGTATAGGTCCAGCCCGAGGCGCCCGCCGCCACGACCACGCCGTCTTGCGCGGTGGTGCGCCTGCTGGTGGCGCCCGTGGTGTTACCCAAGTCGTCGCAGGTAAAGATATGCGTTTGCGTACCTGCCTGGGTCGTAATTACCAGGCCCAGGCGCAGTGCGGCCAGCAGCTGCGGGTCGCTCGTCACGCTCATCTGGCCCGGATACAGGTACACGTTGAGAGCGCTGTCGCCGCCCTTAAGGTACAGCGTGCCCGAAAGGGCATAGTCGTCCAGCTGCGCGGTGCAGTCGGCGTAGTCGGTCGTGATGCCCGCGGCGTTTTGGAACGCGCCGCGCCAAAAGCGGGAAAGGTCTGACGTCGAGATGGGATAGAGCGTCTTGTCGGCGGCGGCAAGCGTGGCCGTTGTGTCCCAGGGTCCGTTGGCCGAAAGTCCAATCTGCAGGTCGGAGTCCTCGTCGCTTACCGTGTGCGCCACGGGCGTCACATTTGTGTAGCGCGAGTTGCTAAACCAGGCATAGGTGGCGGCGCTCAGGGCAGCTACCAGTACCAACATCCATGCGGCCGCGGCAACCATGCGGCGGCGCGAGCTTAGGATGCCTTTGATGTTCGATGCACTCATCCCTGACCCCCTTACGAACGCTTGCCGGCAAAGCGCAGCGCCAGCGATTGCAGGCTGGTGGCGGCCAGGTGGTTGGTGCAGTCGGGGTCGCAGCCTTCCAGCCACACGTACACATCCACGCGCACGGGCGTGCTGCGGTTGGCGCCCTTGGCAGCGGCGGGCAGGCTGCAGATCTTGGTCGCGGCCTCCTTGAGGCTCACGACGCCGGTGTCTTCGTTGTAGTCGCAGAAGTTTGCGCTGGTCAGCTGGTCAAAATGGACCGTGGCGCCGTCGGAGCGGCTGCTGTCGAGCACCAAGTGGTTCTGCTCGTTTTCGCCGGCGTCCTTGCCATCGAGCGTGTTGTAACGCGCCTGGGGATTGTGCTCGCCCGAGACCTCAAAGACGTACTGGCCCGTAACGGTGTCGCCCTGCCCCGGAGCATAGGCGACCAGCCCCACGCGCAGGGCAGTGGAGATGGGGTTTGCCGGATCCTGCTCGGTAAAGTCGATGCCCGACAGGTACACGTCAGTTGCGGCCGAGTTGGTGGCCAGGTACAGGGAGGTCTTGTAGTAGTTGGAATGCTCGGCCGTACCAAACACGCTGGCAAACAGCGAGTCCTGCGTGGTTCCGCCGGTAAAGCCCGTTACCTTTTGGAAGCCGTTGAGCACGTTGTCGGTCGAGACGGGATCGAGCAGGCCCGCAAAGTTCAGGCCGGCATTGGTTTTGTATTCGCCGTCGTACTCGTTGGAGATAAGGAAGGTAACGCCCGTGCCCGCGGCCATCTTGACGTCGGTGATATGACGGTTGGCGTTGTAGATGTACCAGGCATACGTTACAGCTCCGGCAACAGCAAGGGCCACCAGCAACGTGGCGAGCATGCGATTGAACTGTTTTTGCAGCGAACGCGCGTCCGACATGCCCCTCCCCCAGATGCCGTGTTGTAAACTGCCTGGACACCATTTGCCCATAATGGAGTTATTTTACGCGAACGTGCAGTTCATCGGAGGTACAAACGCGACTTTCCGCGTGCTGTTCGCGCTGCATCGGAGCGGATAGGGTCGCAAATCGCCGCTTTTTAAAAAATAGTTCTTGCCACCGGGTGGGAGCTCCGTTATATTATTCCCTGCGCACTCGCGCACCCTTGATCGGGCGTTTAGCTCAGGGGGAGAGCGCTTCCCTGACACGGAAGAGGTCAGAAGTTCAAATCTTCTAACGCCCACCAAATGTTCGCAGCTCAGAGGCTATGTCCTCTGGGCTGTTTTGTTTTACGCCGCCAAGCCAAGAGGGCACCGCGGCGCCCAAACCGCTTCGACAGCTCCAATAACCATCGCACCGAGGCCGATACCGCCTCGACAGCGCCGGCAAACACCCCAACTGCGCCCAAAGCCGCCCAACAGCCCTGACAATCGCCTCGATCAGGCCCAAAATCGCCCAAACAACCCTAACAATCGCCCCGATCAGACCCAGATGTGGCCCTCGTAGCCGTATCCGGACAGCCCGCAAATCGAAGGTGAATGGTTTCCCGCGAAGTGAACGAGCCAAAACGAACCCCCGGAGCATCGACACTTTTGGCGGCCCATTTCCTGCAGTTTTGTCGTTAGAATCCTGCGGTTTTGGCGCAAAAAAGTGTGGATGCTTCGGGGGTCCAAAAACACTCGTTCACTTCGCGGGAAACCATTCACCTTCAATGCGGCAGCACCCCCTCCGCCGCCAAAGGTCCACTTACCAATGCTGATGTGCCTCAATAACGGTCTGCCAGAGCTTAAACCGCCTTGTCTCGACGCGCGCCTGTGCCAAATATCGCGCTTCCCCAGTCATGGGCTTGTAAAATATGGGCCGCTTGCGACGACGCAGCTTCCGTCGGATGCGTTCGCACAGGCGAACGAGCTTGTCGTAGTCGCTTGTCTGGTCGGTCGTCACCGTAAAGTACGCCACCCCATTGAGCATCTGCAGCTCGTTGCGGCGCTCGGCATCCTTGTGAATTTTCTCGCTCCCATCATGGATGGCGTCGCTGTCGTAATCGACCAGCGCGGTAAGCACCTCGGGTAGCAAGCCAGCCCTTACTTTATCCAGGCTCACCTCTGCTTTCGCCGTAAGCGTGATGTCGGGCGTGCGCTCCAACACGCGCAGTTTGCGGTTGCGCCCATCGTTGTAACCGTCGCGAATGAAGTACTTCTTGTTCAGCTCGGCCTTGCCCAGCGCAAGCCCACCGTAATGTGCAGGCAACGACATAAACATGCAAAGCCCCGACTCCCTTGGAGATCGCGAGCCCTCCACCACATACGGAAGCAACGCTTTTGCTTTGGCGGCGCCTCTCACCTTTGACGCCCGGTCAAGATACGCCGCGATGAGTTCCCTAGTCGTAAGCTTACCATCGCGCATGCCCGCATCCCTGCTGGTCACCCCGCCGGGAGCAAGGCTATCCAGCCGATAGTCCGATGTCATAGCATAGCCGGCATATATGGCAGCCGCTGCATCGCCATCGTGCGCAGC
>CAJMSO010000114.1 GCA_905216075.1 uncultured bacterium
GCGCCGGCCTTGTCGCCTACAGTGCCCGCCGCACGGCGCTCGAAAACGACACCGCCGATGAGGTCAATTCTGATAAGCCTCACTAGCTCCCAGTTACCTTTGCAAGAGACGCCGACTCGGCTCATCGAACACCAAAAGAGGCTGGCCCCGATAACTCGGAGCCAGCCCTGAGTCGCCCGACGCGAGAATCGCGGCGCTACTTGAGCTTCAGAGCCTCCATCATGGGCACGGCGGCGTCCCAATCGATCTTCCAGCCGATCGATACACGGACGGTTTCGCCCGTTGCGGGAGCCGTCGCAAACAGCGTATGGCCGTTGTCAGGACCGGTAAAGCGCAGCCACGTTATGCCGTTGTACTCGACCTGGTCGGTTGTTGTCTCCTTACCCTCGTAGACCTGCTCTAGGCTTGCAACCTCTTCCTCCGGCGAGCGCGGGAAGATGCTGATGTTCAGGCGTCCTCCAGTCTCGTCGTGGAAGAAGTTTGCCTTTTCGCGCTCTTCGTCGGACGAATCCAGCGTGTACCCATCGGCGGCCTCGATGCTGTACGATGCGCAGTCGATGCCCGTTAAATCTGCCTTCTCGCCAGAATCGGCCACGCCGCCGGCCGCCTTGAACTCCTTGGTCTCGCAGCCCGTGGTGTCAAAGTGCATGGCCTCGTGGTTCTTAGCGGGGGCGTAAGCGTCTACGAACTCGACAGTGATGGGCCCGTAGTACGCCGTCTTGGGCGCCCAGAAATATACGTACTCAACGGTCTCGCCCGGACCGATGTCTGGCCTCTCGGAAAGGTCAATTCCCTTGTGCAGATCATCGGAGGCCTCGCTTGCAACGTAGTCGAGCACAGCCGCCTTGCCGGAAGTAAACAACGGGTCGCCTGCCTCAAGATCGCCCTGGGCAGCATGCACGTTAAAGGAACTGAACGTCCTGTTCTTTGTGTTGTTGTTGGTGATCTTGATGTGCAGGTAAAAGCCGTCCTGTAGCTTGGCATCGCCACGATAGAACGTACCGTGAGCCACTGACTCATAGGTAATGCCTGCCACCTCGACCGTCTGCGAATCATAGGCCTTGGCCTTCTTGGACTTCTCCTGCACAGGTGCGCTCCCGCCCGAGCCACTCGGCGCATTACCGCCGCAGCCGGCAAGCGTACACGCCAACACAGCCGAAAGCGCCACGGTGGGAATTCCTAACAGCAGCTTCTTCGTCATGGGCTTCATCATCCTCACCGCTCCTTTCGCTTGCAGCTCATCCGTTGCCCAAGGCCTTCGTCATCCCGTGGCATCGGCTTCCACTATGAGCGTATGACGAAACACGGCGCCGGCGAAGTGACCCGTGGCCCAAATAACGACCCACCAGCGTTCCTTATGGGCCAAAAGAACTCGCACATGCACGCCCCCGGCCCATAAAACGAGACGTCTGTCCCAATGTTCGATTCGATCCAACAATCCGCACGACACGTTTTCGACAACGTATCCAACCGTAAACGCAGCAAGACGCATCCGGCCGCCTTCAAACTTACTCGGACATAACCGAGTCGGTTTTGTCCGAGTAAACGAATCTCCATCGAATTCCGAACGATTGTTCGATGGATTTCGTGTTGGTTGGAATCGTCTGTGGGCTGGGCTATGCTACCTTGACTATCTATATGACTTAAACGCAGCAAGGGAGCACCGAGAGAGCGAGCATGGCAAAAAACACCGCAAACTATGGTAACGACAGTATTCGTCAGCTCAAGGACGAGGAGCGCGTACGCCTGCGCCCCGCCGTCATCTTTGGCTCGGACGGGCTCGACGGCTGTGCGCATGCCGCCTTCGAGATCCTGTCTAACGCCGTTGACGAGGCACGCCAGGGCTACGGCAAACTTATCACCCTCACCGCCTTTCGCGATGGCTCCATTCAGGTAGAGGATAACGGCCGTGGCTGCCCGCTCGACTGGAACCCTTCCGAGAAGCGCTTTAACTGGGAGCTCGTCTTTTGCGAGCTCTACGCCGGCGGCAAGTACAACAACAACCAGGGCGGCGACTACGACTTCTCGCTCGGCACCAACGGCCTGGGCTCCTGTGCGACCCAGTACGCTTCCGAGTACATGGACGTCACGGTTTGGCGTGACGGTAACAAGTACTCCCTGCACTTTAAGAAGGGTAAGGTCGTCGGCGCCAAAAAGAAGGCACTCGAGATTGAACCCAGCGACGAGGACCGCACCGGCACCACCATCAAGTGGCGTCCCGATCTTGAGGTCTTTACCTCCATCAGTATCCCCCACGAGTGGTATCGCGAGACCATGCGCCGCCAGGCCGTGGTCAACGCCAACGTGACCTTCCGCCTGCGCATCGAGGGCGACGATGGCGAGTTTTCCGAAGAGGATTTTTGCTACCCCAAGGGCATCGAGGACTACGTGCTCGAGAAGGTCGGTACCGACTACCTTACCGAGCCTTTCTTTATCGAGGCCGACCGTCGCGGTCGCGACCGCGAGGACCTGCCCGACTACAACGTAAAGATCACCGCGTGCATGTGCTTCTCGCGCACCTTCATGATGCAGGAGTACTACCACAACTCGTCGTGGCTCGAGAACGGCGGCTCGCCCGAGAAGGCGGCTCGTAGCGCTCTGACCAGCGCCATCGATGCCTACATCAAGCAACAGGGCAAGTACAACAAAAACGAGAGCGGCATTAAGTGGCAGGACGTCCAGGACTGCCTGGTGCTGGTGACCAACTGCTTCTCCACCCAGACGTCCTACGAGAACCAGACCAAGAAGGCCATCAATAACCGCTTTATCCAGCAGGCCATGACGGCCTTCTTTAAGGAGCGCCTCTCGACCTACTTGATCGAGAACAAAGACGCCGCCAATAAGATCGTGGAGCAGGTGCTCATCAACAAGCGCTCGCGCGAGAACGCCGAGAAGACCCGTCAGAGCATCAAGACCAACCTGCAGCAGAAGACCGACATGGCCAACCGCGTGCAGAAGTTCATCGACTGCCGCTCCAAGGACAAGAGCCGCCGCGAGATCTACATCGTAGAGGGCGACTCGGCAGCAGGCGCCATTCGCACCTCGCGCGATGCCGAGTTCCAGGGCGTCATGCCCGTCCGCGGTAAGATCCTCAACTGCCTGAAGGAGGACTATCCGCGCATCTTTAAGTCCGACATCATCATGGACCTCATGCGCGTGCTGGGCTGCGGCGTGGAGATCAAGGACAAGCGCATCAAGAACCTGGGCGCCTTTGACCTGGACAACCTCAACTGGAACAAGGTCATCATCTGTACGGACGCCGACGTCGACGGTTATCACATCCGCACGCTCGTGCTCACCATGCTCTATCGCCTGGTGCCCACGCTCATCGACGAGGGCTACGTGTATATCGCCGAGTCGCCGCTCTACGAGATCAACTGCAAAGAGAAGACCTACTTTGCCTACACCGAGCTCGAGAAGAACGGCATCCTCAAGGAGATCGGCGACCAGAAGTGCTCGATCAACCGCTCCAAGGGTCTTGGTGAGAACGATCCGGACATGATGTGGCTCACCACCATGAACCCCGAGACGCGCCGCCTGATCAAAGTGGAGCCCGAGGACGTCACCAAGATGGAAACCATGTTCAACCTTTTGCTTGGCAACGACGAGGCAGGCCGCAAGCGCCATATCTCCGAGCACGGCAAGGAATACCTGGACCAGCTGGACCTGCAGTAACAGCAAATCGATAACGACGGCCCATAAGAAGTTCAAGAGGAAATCGTGGCAAAGAAGAAGACGAAGAACCAGCCAAAGAAAAAGCAGGTCAACGCCGAGAACGTCATCGGCCTGCACTCCGAGGTCACCGACCAGCCGATCACGCAGACGCTCGAGGTCAACTACATGCCCTACGCCATGAGCGTCAACGTCTCGCGTGCGTTCCCCGAGATCGACGGCTTTAAGCCCTCGCACCGCAAGCTGCTCTACACCATGTACAAGATGGGTCTGCTCAAGGGCGAGCGCCAGAAGAGCGCCAACATCGTGGGCCAGACCATGAAGCTCAACCCGCACGGCGACGCCGCGATCTACGAGACGATGGTGCGCCTGGCGACGGGCAACGAAGCGCTGCTTGCGCCCTTCGTGGAGTCGAAGGGCAACTTTGGCAAGTACTATTCGGGCGACCTGAGCTACGCCGCCTCGCGTTATACCGAGGCCAAGCTCTCCCCCATCAGCGCAGAGATCTTCAAGGACATCGACAAGGACCCGGTCGACTTCGTCGACAGCTACGACGGCGCCATGAAGGAGCCACGCCTGCTGCCCACCACGTTCCCCAACATCCTCGTCTCGGCCAATAAGGGCATCGGCGTCGCCATGGCGTCCGACATCTGCGGCTTCAACCTCAACGAAGTATGCACTGCCACAATGCACTACCTGCAGGACCCCGACTGCGACCTGCTCGAGTACATGCCCATGCCCGACTTCTCGACCGGCGGCGAGATCATCTACCGCCGCGAGGAGATGGAAAAGATTATCGAGACCGGCCTTGGCAGCTTCCAGATCCGCTCCCGCTGGCGCTGGATTCCCGAAGAGCGCATTATCGAGGTCTACGAGATCCCCTACACCACCAAGACCGATGTCATCATCGAGCGCATTGTCAAGCTCTCCAAAGAAGGCAAAGCCAAGGAAATCGCTGACATCCGCGACGAAACCGACCTCTCGGGCTTGCGCATCGCCATCGACCTTAAGCGCGGAGTCGACCCCGACAAGCTCATGGCCAAGCTCTATCGCTCGACCACGCTGCAGGATTCGTTCTCGTGCAACTTCAACGTGCTGGTCGACGGCTACCCCCGTGTTATGGGCGTGCGCCAGATCCTGCACGAGTGGGTCAAGTGGCGTATTGAGTCCACGCGTCGCCGTATTAACTTTGACCTGGGCAAAAAGTCCGAGCGCCTGCACCTGCTGCACGGCCTCGAGGCGATCTTGCTCGACATCGACAAGGCCATCGCCATCATTCGCGGCACCAAGCTCGAGGCCGAGGTCGTGCCCAATCTTATGAAGGGTTTCGACATCGACGAAACTCAGGCAGAGTTTGTCGCCGAGCTCAAGCTCCGCAACATCAACGAGGAGTACATCCTCAACCGCACCAAGGACATTGCCAAGCTTGAGGGCGAGATTGCCGAGCTTGAGGAGATCCTCTCCAGCGAGGACAACATTAAGAAGGTCATCAGCGACGAGCTGGCCGCGGTCAACAAGAAGTACGTGATGCCGCGCCGCACGGGCAGAATCGAGCCCCATGAGGTTATCGAGGTAAGCTTGGAGCCTGAGGTCGAGGAGTACCCGGTCACCATCATGCTCTCGCGCGATGGCTACCTTAAGAAGATGACGGACCGCGTGCTCAAGAAGGCGACCACGCTCAAGTACAAGGACGGCGACAAACCCTTTATCGAGTTCCCGTCCTCCAACACCCACGAGCTGCTGGTCTTTACCAACAAGAGCCAGGTATACAAGTGCAAGGTTGCGGCGTTTGAGGATACCAAGTCGGCACAGCTGGGCTCGTACCTGCCCACCGACCTTGAGATGGAGCCCGACGAGAGCGTCATCTGGGTCATCGACCCCGAGGACTACAAGGCCGACGTGCTGTTTGTCTTTGAAAACGGCCGTGTGGTGCGCGTCGCACTTGCCGGATACGTTACCAAGACCAACCGCAAGCGCCTCAAAAACGCCATCTACGGTGGCAGCAAGCTGCTGTATGCCCAGGTGCTCAAGGAAGATCGCGACATCGCGCTGGTGTCGAGCGACTACCGCCTGATGAACTTCAACACGTCGCTGCTCAAGACCAAGACGACCACCAACACGCAGGGCGTCCAGGCCTTTACAGCCAAGAAGGGTCGCTCGGTCACCACCGTCGGCACAACCGAAGAGATTCTTGGCGCCGGCGTCTCGGCCGAGAAGTTCACCGCGCAGAGCCTACCCTCCGCCGGTGCCCTCATGAAAGAAAACGACATGCCGAGCTTGTTTGACTAGGTACCACAGCAACGAGATCGTTAGATACTTCGCAAAGCGACGAGGCCCGGAACGCAACGGCATTGCGCCCGGGACTCGTCGTTTTTCTTCTCAACTATTTTTTAACGCAGATAAATTGATTTCTGCTTATTTTTCTGCGTAAAAAATGTCAG
>CAJMSO010000115.1 GCA_905216075.1 uncultured bacterium
CGGATGCCACTGAGGCTGAGGTTGCTGCCGACCCCGAGACTTCCGCAAAGGACGACGACAAGTGATGAAGCACGTGCTCCGCGTGATCAACGTGCTGGCGACCGTGGTGATCCTGGTCGCCTTTGTGGTGCTGCTGCGCACGGTGTTCACGCCCGCCGGCGAGATCCCCACCATCGTGGGCTACGGCTTTATGCGTACGCTGACCGGCTCGATGGAGCCGGCGATTCCCGTGCATTCGTTTATCGTCGTCGATACCGACAACAGCCAGGTCTACCAGGTGGGCGATATCATCACCTTCCATTCGTCCGATGACGCGCTGGAGGGTTCGCTCAACACGCACCGCATCGTTGCCGTGGAGGATGCGGCCGACGGCACGCCGGTCTACCGCACCAAGGGCGATGCCAATCCGGTCGAGGACGCCGCGCCCGTACCCGCCGCCGATGTGGTGGGCCGCGTGGTCTTTGTGTCGGCAGGCCTGGGCGTGGTGGTCTCGTTGCTCACCAACCCGCTTCTGTTCTTCCCGCTTATCGTGGTGCCGCTGATCGTGCTGCTGGTGCTCGAGATTCGCCATATGGTCAAAACCACACAAGAGGTGGCACGCGCCGAGGACGAGGCCGCCCTGCGTGCTGCCGTGGAGCAGATTCGCGAAAAACGTCGCCGCGAGCAGGAAGGCCAGGACAGCGTCAAGGAGCAGAGCGACGGTGACCATACCGATGAAAGTGCGGAAGCCGCCCCCGGCGCCCTAGACGATTCCAACCACTCGGCATAGCGCGTCTGTGCCTTTCGTCCCTGCAATTTGGATGCTCATAGATGTTCCGAATCGTCTGCTTTTTCATGCCGATATTCGTGCTACAGTTTGAGCGCTTTGTTGCCAATTGATTTCGGGGGAGTGGAATGGAGCAGGAGCGCACAGCTCAGCGTGCACGCAAAAAGACTTCGGTACCGATGACGGCGGCGTCCGATTTTGTCGTGCCCGAGGGAACTGACGAGCTCGGCCGCAACACCCGTCGCGCCTGGCGCGACCGCCTCAACGACGCCCAGACGCGCAAGATGATCACGGGCGTTTTAGCCACGCTGGTGGGCGGTTCGTTTTGGGGTTTCTCGGGTACCAGCGCGAGTTTTTTGTTCGATACCTACCATGTCGATACGCTGTGGCTTATGAGCATACGGCAGATTCTCGCCGGCCTGCTCTTTATGGTTGTGGTTGTCACGCGCGACCGCGCACGTCTGGTCAAGCTTTGGACGACGCCCGCTGATCGTAAGCAGCTGCTGCTCTTTACCGCTTTTGGCCTGCTCTTTAACCAGTTTTGTTATCTTTCGGCCGTGCGCCTGACCAATGCCGGAACCGCGACGGTGCTCCAGTGCCTGCAGCTGGTCATCATTATGGGCTACACCTGCGTGATCGACCATCGCATGCCTCGCGTACGTGAGGCCGTTGGCATTGGGTTGGCCTTGGGCGGCACCTTTTTAATCGCTACCGGCGGCGACCCGACCAGTCTGAGCATATCGCCGCTTGGCCTGGTCGCAGGCCTTATGTGTGCGGTTAGCGCCGCCTGTATGGCGGTGATTCCCGCCAAGATCCTGTCCGAATACGGCAGCCCTATTGTTACGGGCTCGGCTATGCTTACAGCGGGTGTCGTTTCGAGCGTCTTTGTACAGCCGTGGGCTCATATGCCGGCCCTCGATACTGCTGCCGTCGAAGCGCTCGCGGTGTTTGTGATCGTGGGCTCTTTCCTGGCGTATATGCTCTATATGCAGGGCGTCAAGGATATTGGCTCCGTACGTGCGAGTCTCATCGGAACTGTGGAGCCGGTCTCGGCAACCATTACCAGCGCCGTTATGCTGGGCACGGTGTTTTTGCCGACCGACTTGATTGGCTTTGCCATGATCATCGTGATGATGTTCCTGACGGTATAGCTTACGCCGCTGCCTAGACGGACACGGCGTTGCACCACAATTCCGCGAATTGATGCCTGCATCTGGAGTTTAACTGACGATGCCAAATATGTCATAAACTAATAGCGTTATTGACTTTTAGTATTGCGAGGACTCCTCTATGGCTGGTAACCACTTTAAGAACGGCGACGGCGAGCGCTCTGCAGTTCCGCCACGTTCAAATGGGACTGGAAACGCTGGCGTACCGAGTGGATCCAGCCAAAACGGTGCTGGCAACCGTACGTCTCCGGGCGAAACGGCGATGTTTGCCGCTCTGTACGAACAGTCTCAAAAGGCAAAACAGGCTGGTCGCGTAGGCAGGCAGGCATTTCCGGGCGGGTCGGGCTCTGCGGCTTCGTCGGCCGGGGTCCGTCCGGCGCCAACGGGCGGTGCAAATGTCGCCGGCTCCACTGGCCCCGCTAACAACGCTCATCGCGCCCACAACGCCAGCCCCATCAACTCTGCCAATCCCGCCAATAGTGCTTCTTCTGCTGAAGACGCAGGGCTTACGGGTAACCTAGGCACTATCTATACGGGCGCTTCCGAAACCGGCACGTTTGCCCGTCTCAATGACGACGGTGCCGAGTTTAAGGGCTCGGGCTCTAAAGAAGATTATTACGATTTTGGCTTGAACTACGGCGGTGATTCCTCGACGAGCCCGACCTCGAACGGCCTGGTTCGCCATCGCCATCGCAAGGGCGAGCGCAAGAAGCGTCGCGTTGCAGCCGTTGTCGCTGGTGGTTCTTGTCGCTTTTGGCGTGAGTGGCTTCATGCTGTTTAACTCGGCAAAAACCGTGAAGAGCCAGGCAAAGGAAACTGTCGAGATCGTCGGCGGCCTTAAGGACAAGGTCACGTCGGGCGATTTTTCGACCCTGCCCGATGATGCGAAAAAGATCGACGAGCTCTGCAGCAGCATGAAGAAGGAGACCTCGAGTCCGGTGTGGACGATGGCTTCGTTCATTCCGGTGTACGGCGGCGATATTAACGCCGCCCGCACCATGGTCGACGCTCTGTCCGATGTTTCGAGCGGCGCACTGGTCCCCATGGCCGATAATCTCGCTCAGGCAACGCCCGGCAAGCTGTTCCAGGATGGGACAATCAACGTGTCCGCGCTGCAAGCGGTCGCCGATTCGCTCTCCGATAGCTCGAAGGCGTTCAAGAGCGCCAACAAAAAGGTGCAGGGTATTGGCGATACACATATCGCCCAGGTGACCGAGCTGGTCGATAAGGCAAAGGACGGCTTTGCCACCCTGAACGGTGTAGTCGACGCGGCAGGGAAGGTCGCTCCCGTTCTGCCCCAGATGCTTGGCGCCAACGGCCAGACGCGCAACTATCTTGTGTATGCCATGAACAACGTCGAGATTCGTGCTTGCGGCGGTTTTGGTGGTTCGCAAGGTTTGATTTCAGTCACCGATGGCCAGATGTCGATCGGTGACTTTGTTCCATGTATTGCGCTCAGCAAAGACGAGGCGGTTGAGAGCGTCGACGAAGAGGACGAGGCACTGTTTGGTGACCACAGCAACCTGTACAACTCTGGCAACGCGTATTCGCCCGATTGGCCCCGCAACTCGCAGCGTGTTGCCGCGCTGTGGAAGTCCCAGTATGGGCAGGACGTTGATGGCGTCGTTGGCATCGATCCGGTGTTCTTGCAGTACCTGCTGGGCCTTGTCGGTAATGTCTCGCTGCCCGATGGTACGGTCGTCGACGGTACCAACGCGGCGAAGGTTCTCATGCACGATGTGTATTGGAACTATCCGGTCGAAGAATCGGACGGCATCTTTGCATCTGTTGCCAGCGCCGCCTTCGACAAGATTCTCGGTGGCATCGGTGACGTCGACGTTACGAAGCTTGTCGGTGCATTCGAGCGCGGTGCCGAAGAGGGCCGTCTGATTGCTTGGATGAGAAACGATGATGAGCAGAATGCCATCAAGGAGACAGGCATTGACGCTTCGCTGCCCGATCCGGATGATCCGAGTGCCGAACCCGTTGCCGGCGTTTACTTTAACAACCTGAGCTTCTCCAAGCTCGACTGGTATCTGAACGCCGACACGCAGATTGGCCAGGGCGTGAAGAACGGCGACGGCACGTGCTCCTATCGCATCACCGTTACCCTGACGAACATCATGACGCAGGAGGAGGCTGGCAAGCTGCCCGACTACGTTGCGGCGGGCGCATCCGATGCCGCGCGTGACGACGAACGCCTGAATGTCTCAGTGTTTGCCCCGACGGGCGGCAACATCAGTGACCTTACGGTTGAGGGCACCCAGTTTGGTCTTGGCGCCGCTACGTGGCATGGAATCCCCTTCTATTCGGGCACCGTTGACCTGCATGCTGGCGAGACGACGACGATCACGTATACGCTGACCACGTCGGCCGAGGCGGGGGACAAGCCTCTTACGCTGCGTCAGACCCCTACATGCCAGGCGGCTCGCGACAGCGCGTCGGCGTAGGGTTTTTCTGGTAGCGCAGATAATCGAGTACCATTTTGGGGGCGGACGGGCAATCTGTTCGCCCCTATTTTGTAAGGAGAGCGCATGAAGTACTTTGGCACCGACGGCTTTCGCGGTGAGGCCAACGTTGGGCTGACGGTAGAGCACGCTTATAAGATTGGCCGTTTTGTGGGCTGGTATTACGGCGCCAACCGCGAGCGCAAGGCACGCGTCATCGTGGGCAAGGACACGCGTCGCTCGAGTTATATGTTTGAGGCGGCGCTGGTGAGCGGCCTGGTCGCGAGCGGTGCGGACGCCTATATGCTGCATGTGATCCCGACGCCGGGCGTAGCGCATCAGACTGTGGAAGGCTGCTTCGATTGCGGCATCATGATCAGCGCGAGCCACAACCCGTTTTGCGATAACGGCATTAAGCTCGTCAATAGCGACGGTTTTAAGATGGACGAGGACGTGCTGGAGCTCATCGAGGACTATATCGATGGCAAGAGCGAGGTGCCGCTGGCTACGGGCAACCACATCGGTGCCACGGTCGACTACATGCAGGGCCGCAACCGCTACATCGCCTCGCTCATCGCTAGCGCGAACTTTTCGCTGCAGGGCGTCAAGATCGGTCTCGACTGCGCCAACGGCTCGGCATCCTCGGTGGCCAAGCCGGTGTTCGACGCACTGGGCGCCGATGTGCGCGTGATCAATGCCGCGCCCGACGGCTTTAACATCAATGTCGACTGCGGCTCTACGCATATTGAGCGCCTGCAGCGCCACGTGGTGGAGCAGGGCCTGGATGTGGGTTTTGCCTACGATGGCGATGCCGACCGCTGCCTGGCCGTGGACGAGCGTGGTCGCGTGGTCGACGGCGACCAGATCCTGTATGTGTGCGGCGTGTACCTGAACAAGCACGGTCGCCTTTCGGGCGGTACCGTGGTGCCGACGATCGCCAGCAACTTTGGCCTGATCAAGTCGTTGGAGCTTGCCGGCCTGAGTGCCGTGACCAGCGGCGTGGGCGACCGTCACGTGTATGCCAAGATGCGCGAGGGCGGCTACAGCCTGGGCGGCGAGCAGACGGGCCACACGATCTTTGGTGATATCGAGCGCACGGGCGACGGCATTATGACCTCGCTGCGCGTGATGGAAGTGATTCGTGCCGAGCGCGAGACGCTCTCGCAGCTCACGGCTCCGTGCAAGCTACTGCCGCAGGCTCAGGTTGCCGTACGCGTGGCGGATAAAGACGCCGCGCTGGGCAACATGGGCGTGCAAGCCGCCATCGCCGAGGCCGAGGCGTCGCTGGCGGGCGAGGGCCGCGTGCTGGTGCGCAAGAGTGGAACCGAGTCGGTGATTCGCGTTTTGGCCGAAGCTCCCGACCAGGCAGCTGCCGACGTCGCCATGAAGCGCATCGCCGCGGCGCTGGAAGCTCTTTAGTTACGCGGTTTTACCAAACCGCGTAACGGCTCGACGCTGCAAACGGCCCCAAGCGGCAATCTGACGTTCAATTTCATTTTCCGGCACTTGGGGACGTTCCTATTGTGCCACCATAAAAGGAACGTCCCCAAGTGCCGGGTCTCTGGCTTAGATGAAAAAAGGGGCGCCGCGGATAGATCCTGCGGCGCCCCCTTTGCGCTAACGTGCTAGTAGGGCTTTACAGCTCGTAGAGCGTGGTGAACTTGTCCTGCAGGTAGCTGCAGTA
>CAJMSO010000116.1 GCA_905216075.1 uncultured bacterium
GGCAGCCGTTGGCCCCGACGCCAGGGTGTGTTCGCTCCCATCTTCGATGCCGCCATCGCTGACGGTTACAAGCGCCTCATGGCCCCCTCGCTGGAGCGCGAGGCCCGCGCCAAACTCACCGTTCGCGCCCAGACCGAGGCCATCAACGTCTTTGCCAAGAATCTCGAGGGCTTGCTCTCGGCGCGTCCCGTGCGCGGCGCACGCGTGCTCGCGCTCGATCCGGGCTACCGCACCGGCTGCAAGGTCGCCGTCATGGACGAGACCGGCAAGCTACTCGACCACGGCGTGGTCTACCCCACCAAGCCGCGCCACGACGTCGCCGGCACCAAGCGCGAGCTCGCCCGCCTCGTCAAGAAGGACGGCGTCAACACCATCGTCATCGGCAACGGCACCGCCAGCCGCGAGACCGAGGAAGTCGTCTCGGAGTTCATTGCCGAGCAGGCGCCCAGCCTTCGCTACACCATCGTCAACGAGGCCGGCGCATCGGTGTACTCCGCCTCCGAGCTCGCAAGCCAGGAGTATCCCGACCTGGATGTCACCGTACGTGGCGCCATGAGCCTGGGTCGCCGCCTGCAAGACCCGCTGGCAGAGCTCGTCAAGATTCCGCCCCAGTCCATCGGCGTGGGCCAGTACCAGCACGACCTTGACCAGGGCGAGCTTTCGCGCACCCTGGGCCACGTGGTGGAGGACGTCGTCAACCGCGTGGGCGTCGACGTGAACACCGCGAGCGCGAGCCTGCTGGGCTACGTTTCGGGCATTACGCCGAGCGTGGCCAAGAACATCGTGGCCTACCGCGAGGAAAACGGCGCCTTTACCGATCGCCGCCAGCTCAAGAAGGTCCCCAAGCTGGGACCCAAGGCATATCTCAACGCCGCGGGCTTCCTGCGCATCAGCGGCGGCAAGAACCCACTCGACGCGACAAGCGTCCATCCCGAGAGCTACGAGGTGGCCACGTCCGTCCTGGAGCGTGCCGGCGTTAAAGCCAGCGAGCTCAGCCGCGGCGGCGTGCCCGACATCGAGCGCCGCCTGGGCAGCATCTCGGCGCTGGCAAGCGACCTGGACTGCGGCACCCTCACGCTCATCGACATCGTCAACGAGCTCAAAAAGCCCGGCCGCGACCCGCGCGACGACGCGCCCGAGGTGGTCTTTAGCCGCTCGGCGCTTTCCATCGACGACCTGGAGCCCGGTATGGAACTCAAGGGCACGGTGCGCAACGTCGTCGACTTTGGTGCCTTCGTCGACGTGGGCGTGCACCAGGACGGCCTCGTGCACATCTCCAAGCTTGCCAACCGCTTTATCAAGCACCCGAGCGATGTGGTGCGCGTCGGCGATACGGTAAAGGTGTGGGTGGAAAAGGTCGATCGCGACCGCAAGAAGATCTCCCTCACCATGGTGCAGGGAAAGTAACAGCAAAGGACGAACCGCCGCTGCCCATCGTCGAACTTGCAAGTTTTTCTCATCCAATGGGAAAACTTGCAGATACCGCAACAAACCTTTCGCTTGCATATGGACGTTGAACTGCTAAGCACTTTACTTACGTTTATCAAGGCGTGAGCTGCGGTTTTTTATCTTCTCGGCGAACGGTTTTGCGGTTTTACCATTTTATATCGATACCCCAGCGGCAAAACGTTTTTGCCAATCATCGCGGTTGATTCCGTTGGCGACTCAGAGGCAGCGCTTCACCGGTGCGTTTTCACAACCGCTCCAAAACAAAAAGCGGTGACGCCTCATTTGAGACGTCACCGCTTCCGTGTAGGAGCCGGTTATCGGAGCTCCGCCCGATTAGGGCTTAACGTATGCCTGGATTACTCTTCCTCAACGTGATTGATCACAGCGCCCTTGGTGTGGATGAAGTTGGGGACGAAGGCGACGACCAAAAGGACAGCGAGAATCGCGTAGACACCGGTGGTACCGAAGGCCTCGGCAGCGCGGCCGAGCGTAATACCAATGACGGAGAAGTCGAAGTCGCCGAACGTAGTGTTCTTGAAGCCAAAGACGTCAAGAACAGGCAGGAGCAGGGCCGGGGCAAAGGTGATGAGCAGGCCGTTGACGAAAGCGCCAAGAGCTGCGCCCTTGCGACCGCCGGTAGCATTGCCGTAGATGCCGGCGGTAGCACCGCAGAAGAAGTGGGGAACCATGCCCGGGATGATGAAGATGCCCAGGGTAGCGCCCACGATGAACATACCAACTACGCCACCGATGAAGGAGGCAACAAAGCCGAGGATGACGGCGGTGGGAGCATAGGGGAAGAAGACGGCGCAGTCGACGGCGGGGATGGCGCCAGGGATCAGCTTGTTGGAGATGCCCTGGAAAGCCGGGACCAGGTCGGCAAGGATCATACGAACGCCGTTGTAGACGATAGTGACACCGACGGCGAAGGACAGGGCACAGGTCAGGGCGTAGACGATTACATTGTCGCCGCCAGCGGTCTTGGTAACGACCGCAGGATCTGCGATGTAAGCGGCGAAAGCGGTAACCAGGTAGAAGAAGGCCATGGTAAGAGCCGTGGAGATGGTGGTGTCGCGCAGGAAGGAGAACTTCTCGGGAACCTCGATCTTCTCGGTGCTGTTCTCCTCGGCGTCCTTAGCAAAAAGCGTACCGACTGCAGCAGAGATGTAATAGGCGAGTGAACCGAAGTGGCCCATGGCGATTTCATCGCCATCGGTAACCTTCTCGGTGAAACGCTGACCAACGGCGGGAAGCATAGCGCTCACGAGGCCCAGGAACATGCCGCCCACGATGACAAGCTGGACATCCTGGAAGCCAGATGCCTGCAGAACGGCAGACAGCAGGCAAGCCATGAACATGCTGTGATGGCCCGTCAGGAAGATGTACTTAAACTTCGTAAAGCGGGCAATGATAATGTTCACGACGTAGCCGAGAATCAAGATCATCATGGTCTGAACGCCAAGGACGCTCTGAGCCATCGAAACGACGACCTCGTTGTTGGGCACGACGCCGGTGATGTGGAAACCGGTCTCGATGAAGGTACCCAGCGGAGCAAGGTTGTCCTGAACAACAGCGGCGCCGGCAGACAGCATGATGTAACCAAGAATGGGCTTCAGGGTTCCCGTCATCACCTTGTGGGCAGGACGCTTAAGCGCGACAAGGCCCACAAAGGCAAATAGACCCATAATCCATGCTGGCTTGGTCAGAATCGATTGGATAAACTCAAGTATGGGAAGGATGGCTTGCATCTGCGCTTCCTTTCTCTCTAACGTGGGCGCGTTTCCCTCTTCCACAGGGAACCGCCCTTTTTTATGCCGCTTTAGGCGTTCGCGGCAGCAGCCTTGATGGCCTCAAGGGCATCCTCGCGGATCTTCTTCTTGTTCACATAGCTGCGAACGATCACAACGTTGCCGTGGAGCTCGGGGGCGAGTTCCTTAACGGTGATGAACAGATCCGGATTTGCGGAAGAAGCACCGTTCAGGTCCATAGACTCAACGTCGGCCTTGATGCCCTCCTCCTCGCAAAGCTCCTCGACTTTGCCAGCGAGCATCAGGCTGGACCCGATGCCGTTTCCGCATACGGTGATGATATGCATGGCAACCTTCCTCTCCTACACGTGACGGTTTTCCGTCTATCCAAAAACGGCGACGCATCGCCGTGCCATTAAGGCCTAAAAGAATGAACGCATGGTCTCCAAAACCTGCTCGGGCGTATCGCATGCGCTGAGCTTGGCAACGCAGTCCTCGTCCTCGAACATCTGCGAAAGCTCCGCCAAGCAGCCAAGATGAGCCTTGGGGTCGGGTGCGCAAATACCCACGAGCACGTGAACCGGATCGAAATCCTCGTGGCCAAACGCAACGGCAGGGTCAAGCGTGACGATACAGATTCCCGCTTCGCTCACATTGCCATCTGCCTGAGCGTGGGGCATGGCGATGCCCTCTTCCAAGACCATATAGGGGCCGAATTTGTGAACCGATGAAATCATGGCGTCAACATAGCTCTGGTCGCATTTGCCAGCGTCTACGAGCAACTTACCGCATGCCCTGATCGCTTCCTCCCAGTCGGAGGCCTCGACGTGGCAGGCAACAAGCTCGGGCTTAAGAAGATCGGTCAGCATGCTCGTCCCCTACTCCTCGGGCAGGATATGAAAACCAAGCGCCTGAACGTCGCGGGCAAAGCCCTTGACCGTATCAAGCGAGTACTCAAGCAAATCTTTCCCGAAATTCTTGCGCTTGGCAAGAATGGCATTGGGGACCGTAATGATCTGGCATCCAACGGACTCCGCCTGGAAGATATTGAGGACCTCGCGCGTAGACGCCCAGAGAACCTCGGCAGCAGGCTTAACGGCAGCCTTCTTTACGGACTCCGCCATGAGGGGCAGCGGATCGACGCCGGTATCGGCAATGCGACCGGCAAAGATGGACAGAATAGAGGGGGTCTCGGCAGAAACGGCATCGACGAACTCGTCGACCTGCTCGGGCGTGAAGATAGTGGTGACATTCACCTTGATGCCGTCGGCAGAAAGGCGCTTGACCAACGCGGCAGTGGACTCGCCCTTGGTGTTGAGTGCCGGGATCTTAACGTAGACGTTGTCTGCCCAGGTTGCAATCTCGCGGGCTTCGGCTTCCATACCAGCCTCGTCGTCGGCGAAAACCTCAAAAGAGACCGACACGTCGGTGATGTGCTCAAGAACCGTCTTGGCGAAAGCGCGATAATCGGTCACGCCACCGGCCTTCATAAGGGAAGGGTTGGTTGTGAAGCCCTGGACGTTACCGTTGTCGTGCATGTCAAGCATGCCCTCGAGGTTAGCGCCGTCGGCAAACACTTTGATCGCCATGTTCGGTCCTTTCTCACCTTGCATTATTGCTATCGAAAGCCTTTTTCTTTGTTTCAAAAGCTCTACGGTTTTCTTTTATAAACTATTTCAAAAGTTATCGAAAGCTCAATTGTCGACTTTCCGTGAACGGTCGAATATCGGGTGTGAACGTATCGCTTTTCGGCACCACCTTCAGAATGAGACTCTTTACAGCCCGTCTACGTGCGAGCTATCCGCTACATGTGAATTATGAACATGCCCTGACGCTCATTTTGTTCGTTCGATTTCGTCTTGTTCTTTTCATATCGATACGTTATATTTCGATTACGAAAGGCGTATCTTTTGTCTTTCGTTCAAAAGGAGCGGCATATGGCATCTACTTCAGACCTTTCACCGGCCGAGCGTCAGCGATTTATTATGAACTGGCTGGCCGAAAAGCCAAATATCTCGGTATCCGACATCGTTCGCCGTTTTTCGGTTTCGGAAGTCACCGCACGACACGACCTCGTCTCGCTGGAATCCGAAGGCAAGCTGCGTCGCGTACGCGGTGGAGCGGTATCGCTTTCTCGCTCCACCGCAATCTCGTATCCCGAGGAGCGCATCAATGTCCAAGTCGAGGCCAAGGAGGCCATCGCCGCAACCGCAGCAACTCTTGTTGATGATGGCGATGTTCTGGTAATTGATATCGGCACCACAGGCTTTTACTTCGCTAAGGCCCTCATGGACAAGCGTGAGATCACCATTATCACCGGCGATCTTGCAATCGCAAACTACGCCAGTTTCAATCTCCCCAATGCTTCGGTAGTGTTACTGGGCGGCTCCGTGCGCAAGGGCCACCTCTATCTGGCAGGCGCGCTAACGCTCGACTGCATGAGCAAACTACATGCCGACAAGGCGTTTGTCAGCGCCGACGGATTCCACCCCGACCACGGTTTTACCGTCGAGCACGACTTCTCAGCCATGATCAAGCATATGTACCTGACCAACTCAAACCAGGGCTACATGATGGTTGACCAGGGAAAGTTCAACAAGACCAGTTTTTATCAGTCCGCGCAGATCGATGACCTCGATGGCATCATCGTTGATGGAGACGACGAGGGCATCATGACGGCGGCGATCGAGAGCAGTCGCAGTCATCCCAAGCTCTATATTGCAAAATAGCTCAAATGGCCGGGTCGCCCCACTGCGGGTGACCCGGCCATTTATTAGATCAACCCAAAGTGGCGCATGGCGGTGACGGTACCGTCGTGTGCGACATCGTCGGTCACGTAGTCGGCG
>CAJMSO010000117.1 GCA_905216075.1 uncultured bacterium
CCTCGCCATTCGCGGCGGCGACGGCCTCGTGCGGGTCCTTGCCCTCGGCCTCGGCACGCATGCCCAGCACCAGGTTGCGCAGGCCCGCGACCGTACCGTCCACGTCGGGAGCGGGCTGATCGGCATGCAGATATGCCCAATCCATCATAAAGGTCGCCGAAGACAGCGCACCGATGGCCAGCGCGTCGTCGGGACACGAAAGCTCGACCTCAAAGACACGCTCATCGTGCTCGCTCACACGAGTGCGGCCGCACGAAATGCTGCCGGCAAGCCCGGTCTCGTTCATGAGCTCGACCGTCACGTGCTCCAGCAGATGGCAAAGCTCGGTCTGGCCCATGCAGTCCTGGAACTCGCGACCGGAATCGCCTAGGCACAGGTGCTTGGCAATTGCGGGTACCAGGTAGTACACGCGCGCCGTGGCCTCGATGTCCTCCGAGGTCATGAGCGGCATGCCGGGGTTCACCAGCACGTGCGCGCAGATCTTGTCCTCGCTGACGGTGACCTTAAGGATGTTGAACAGGCCTGCCATAACTCTCCCCTACTCTTCCTTGCCCTACTCGTCGCCGTCGTGCGGGTCCGCAGAGCCCGCACCAGACGCCGTCGGCTCGTCTGCCGAGGGCTCGGAATCCTTCTTATCGGTTTCGGCCGGAGCGATCACGCGAATGAGCGAGATGCGCTGGCCACGCATCGACTGCACCTTAAACTTGTACCCCGCAACCTCAAACACCTCTCCGATGTCGGGCACCGAGTCGCAAAGCTCCAAAATCCAGCCGGCGATGGTCTCATAATCATCGCTTTCCTCGAGCGGCCAACCAAGCTCAATCGCGTCATCGCACGAAAAACGCCCATCGACGAGCCACTCGCGGCGCGAAAGGCGTGTGAGGTACTTGTTGTCGGGGTCGAACTCGTCCTCGATCTCACCCACGATCTCCTCGACGATGTCCTCGATGGTGATGATGCCGGCCGTGCCACCGTACTCGTCCACGACTACTACGATCTGGTCGTGCGAGGTCTGCATCTCGGACAGCAGCGGCAGGATGTCCTTGGTGTCGGGCACAAAGGTGGCGTCGCGCAAAAAGTCGGCGATGGGCTGGTCGCCCTTGCCGTCGAGCGAAGGCTGGATCAGGTCCTTGATGTGCGCGATGCCGGCGACGTTGTCGGGATCCTCGTGATAGACGGGGATGCGGCTAAAGCCGGTCTGGCGCATGGCGGACAGCACGTCGGCGACCGTTTCGTCGTCCTCGCACATGGTGGTGTCCACGCGCGGCACCATGACCTCACGGGCAACGGTGTCGCCCAGGTCGAAGATCTCGTGGATCATGCGCTTTTCCTCGTCGAGCAGGTCGTCCTGCTCCGAGACCATGTACTTGATCTCTTCCTCCGAGACGTTCTGGCGGTCATCGGCGCTCTTGATGCGCAGGATGCGGGCCAGGCCGTCGGAGCAGGCACCGGTCAGCCACACGAGCGGACGGGCGATCTTTTGGAACACCGAAAGCGGCCCCACGACCTGCTTGGACACGCCCTCGGCGTTAGCGAGCCCGATGCGCTTGGGCACGAGCTCGCCGATCACGATGGACACGAAGGCGACGGCGACGGTGATGATGACCGGCGCCAGGCCGCGCGCGATGGCGGAAAGCGGCGCGATGCCAAAGCTCATGAGCCACGTGGCAAGCGGGTCGGACAGGCTCGTCGAGGCAACGGCGGACGAGGCAAAGCCCACAAGCGTGATGGCGACCTGGATGGTGGCGAGCAGCTGGTCGGAATCGGCGGCCAGCTTAATGGCGCGCTCGGCGCGTTTGTCGCCTTCATCGGCCTCGTGCTCCAGCACAGCGCGCTTTGCCGTGGTGAGCGCCATCTCGGACATAGAGAAGTAGCCGTTGATGAGGGTTAAAACGAGGGTGGTGATAAGGGAGATGGTTATGTCCATCGGGAGTTTCTCGAACCTCCAAGATTCGGGACGTTAGGGTAAAACGTTGATTACGGATACGGCAATTGCGCCGGTCGCCCGTGCGAGCGGGGCCGTGGGCGTGGTCGCTAGATTACGAAGAGGATCACCGCCATGAACTGGAAGATGCTGCCGGCGAGCACCCACAGGTGAAACACGCTGTGCAGATAGCGCACGTTTTTGGCGATATAGAACGGCACGCCCGCGGTGTAGCACACGCCGCCGACGGCGAGCAGGGCAAGTGCCACGGGGTTGAGCAGCAACACGAGCTCGGGCAGCTTAAAGACAACGAGCCAGCCCATCAGCAGGTAGACCAGGCCGCTTACCCAGTGCGGTTGACGCTCACGCATAAAGCACTCGAGGGCGATGCCGATAATGGCGATGGCCCATACGGCAAAGAACAGCGCAGGGCCGCCGTCGTTTGCGAGCGTGATGAGGCAAAACGGCGTATAGCTGCCGGCTATGAGCAGGTAGATGCAGCTGTGGTCGATAATGCGGAACACGCGCTTGGCGCGCGCAGGCTGAATCGCGTGGTAGAGCGTGGAGGCAAGGTATTCGAGGATAATGCTGACGCCATAGACAATCGCCGCGGCCATGTGGGCCGGACCTCCGCCGCGCAGGGCGGCGAATACGATCAAGAGCACCAGACCCGCGATACCCAGCAGGCAGCCGACACCATGGGTGACGGAGTTCATGATCTCCTCGCCCACCGTGTAGTGTGGAACGGCCGCGGTCTTGGGTCGCGGCTTAGAACTGTCGCTCGAATCGGACATGCCGGTTACATCCTCCAACGTAAAGAGTTCTCAACACTATATCAAAGCGTCTGGGTACGTGCGAAATTTGCACCATACGTGACCCTTTGTTTACCCATTCTTTGCCTGTTGACGCATCAACGGCGAACGTCCATAATGCGCTTGCATTAAATGTTGATGTATTAACATCTTATAGGAGAATACCGCATGGCTCAAAACGCACGTTCCCATCGAAAGCTCAAGATAGCCGGCATCGTTGCACTGGTGGTTGTCGTTGCGCTGCTCGGATTTGCCGGCAACTTTCTGTTTGACTTCGCGCTGAATCCCCAAGCGCCGTACACCATGAAGATGATGCAGGATAGCAAGAACGACAAAGAAGGTGAGCAGCCGGATGCCGAGGAAACCGAGGCGCGGGCGTGGTTTAAAGAAAACCGCAAGAGCAGCAGCCTCACCGCAGATGACGGAACCGAGCTTGCCGCTTGGTATTTTGCCGCCTCGGAGAACACCCACGATTACGCCGTCTGCCTGCATGGATATACCAACGAGCCCATCGGCATGGCCCGATACGCCAAGCGCTTCCACGACCGCGGCATGAACGTGCTCGCGCCTGCCGCCCGCGCCCACGAGCGCTCCGGCGGCGACTATATCGGCATGGGCTGGCCCGAGCGGCTCGATGTCGTTGCATGGATTGGGCGGATCGTTCAAGCTGACCCCGAGGCGCGCATCCTGGTCTTTGGCGAGTCGATGGGTGCAGCAACTGCCATGAACGTCGCGGGGGAATCTCTACCCGCAAACGTAAAATGCATTATCGAGGACTGTGGTTATACGAGTGTTTGGGACGAGTTTTCTCTGCAGCTCAAGGACGTGTTCGGCCTGCCCAGCTTTCCCTTGCTCGATGTAGCAAACTTGGTGTGCAACGTGCGCGCGGGCTACGACTTTCATAAGGCGAGCAGTGTGGAGCAACTCAAACACGCGACGGTTCCCATGCTGTTTATCCACGGCGACCAGGACACCTTTGTGCCGTACAGCATGCTCGACCAAAACTACGACGCGTGCACCAGCAAGGTCAAGCAAAAGCTCACCATCCATGGCGCCACCCACGCCAAGAGTGCGCAAGTTGACCCCGAGCTCTACTGGGACACAGTCAACAACTTCCTCGACGAGTATTTTTAGGCAAAAAGCAACGTCTGGGGCTTTATCTGACCCCCTATTTTCGGAAGTATGCGGCAAAATCTGGAACTGCCGACCAGACCGCAGTTTTACCAACAATTTATCAGGGGTTTTGTTGCCAAAAAATGTCGTGTGCTCGGCGGTCTCGAAATTTGCCGCATACTTCCGGAAAGCCGCCCGTGGGCACTGTGCTCACGGGCGGCTTTTGCTAACGTTGCGCCACAAAAGCGCTTGATATGTCCAATAGACAGGTGCTACTTGACCTCGATGAGCTCGTACTTGCTCGTGCCCAGGCCGATCTTTTCGGCGTGCGCGATGCACGCGCGCCAGTCGGTGTCGGGATGCGTGATGCAGAAGGGGTCCTTGGCCTGATCGCCCTCCAGATGCTCGTGGTTGTGCTCCATCTTGGCCGCGCTATCGGTAAGCTCGGTGTTGGGCAGCGGCTCGGATGCCATGACGGCATCGGCGCAGGCCTGGTCGATGGCGACCGGGTCGAAGCTCGCAAACATACCGATATCGTTGACGATAGGCGTGTCGTTTTCGGGATGGCAATCGCAGTTGGGGCTAATATCCATGGCAAGCGAGATGTGGAAGCTCGGACGGCCGTCGACGACGGCCTTGGTGTACTCGGCGATCTTACAGTTGAGCACGTCGGCCGCGGCGTCATAGCCGGGCTTGATGCAGTCCTGGTTGCATGCCGCAATGCAGCGTCCGCAGCCCACGCAGCGATCGTGGTCGATGGCGGCCACGTGCACCGTGCGAGTAGCGCCGCTGGCAAGCTCGCGCTCGCGGGTGTCGTCAAACGAGATAGCGTTGTGCGCGCAGATCTTTTCGCAAGCACGGCAGCCAACGCAGTGCTCGGTCGCGACGTTCGGCTTGCCGGCGGCATGCTGCTCCATCTTGCCGGCGCGGCTGCCGCCGCCCATGCCCAGGTTCTTCATGGCACCGCCAAAGCCGGCCTGCTCATGGCCTTTAAAGTGCGTGAGGCTGATCACGATATCGGCGTCCATGAGCGCCTGACCGATCTTGGCCTCGCGCACGTACTCGCCGCCCTCGACCGGGACGAGCGCCTCGTCGGTACCCTTGAGGCCGTCGGCGATGATGATCTGGCAACCCGTGGCATACGGGGTAAAGCCGTTCTGATAGGCGGTGTCGATGTGCTCGAGCGCGTTTTTGCGGCTACCGACGTAGAGCGTGTTGCAGTCGGTGAGGAAGGGCTTGCCTCCCAGCTCCTTCACGACATCCGCGACGGCGCGGGCGTAGTTGGGGCGCAAAAAGCTCAAATTGCCCAGCTCGCCAAAGTGAATCTTGATGGCGACGAACTTGTTCTCAAAGTCGATCTGCTCAATTCCGGCGTGACGGATGAGGCGCTTGAGCTTGTCGAGCTGGCTCTCGCGAGCATGCGTGCGCAGGTTGGTGAAGTACACCTTAGCGGGTGCTGCGGGTGCAGTTGCGGTCATAGATCTATCCCCTCGGTCTATATGGCGTTACAGACATAGAGGATGGTACCCGTTGAAGTAGGGTCAAAGTCAAGCGCGAAACCTAGTCGTTGGGGACGTCCCTTTCCTGCCGGGCGGCGAAAGAATGTCCCCAGCGACTAGTCTTTTAGGAACGTCCCCGATGACTACTCTTGGACTTTAAGGGCCTCGGCCAGGCTGACGCGCTTGATGGAGCGCGTGTGCAGCAGCGCCACGACCAGGTAGGTTGCAAAGCCGATTCCTGCGCACGCCACCATAGACCAAGCGGGCACGTAGATCTCGATATTGCCGTTGTAGGCGAGGAGCATCGAGCGGAAGATGGCCGTGAGCGAGCCAATAATGACCGGCAGGCTTAGCACGAGCGACACCACCACGCACAGTGTGATCGAGCGGATGTACAGATGCGAGATCTCGCTATCGCGATAGCCAAAGACTTTCATGTAGCTGATCGAACGGGCGCTATGGTCGATCACAGCCTTGGTCAGCAGGTACATAAACAGCAGGAAGATAAACACCGCAAGCCCGACCATCATGCCGATCATTTTGCTCATCATGCCGATGAACTGATCGCCCACGGCGCGCATGTCGTCGGGTGTGGTGTCGCCGGCAAAGTAACGCGCATCGAGGTCGAGCTTCTCGTCGCTCACATAGCCGTTAAAGTAGGCGGCGTCGTTGTCGAACA
>CAJMSO010000118.1 GCA_905216075.1 uncultured bacterium
ACATCGACACGACCGACCTGGACGCCAAGACCGTCGAGGACGGTACGCTCTCCGATGTCGACGAGTATGTCTCGTGCATCGAGCAGTCCGACCAGGCGCTGCGCTACTTCCTCAACGCCTTGAGCAAGCTCGACCGCAAGGTAGTCGTGGTGTTCTGGGGCGACCACCAGCCGTTCTTCCCGTCCAAGTTCAATGACAAGTGGTTTACCGGCGAGGACGACGCTACGCATCAAGAGCGCCTGTGGCAGACCGACTACATCATCTGGGCCAACTACGACGTTGCCGGCTGCGACCAGACGAGCGAGGTCGACGACCTGTCCACCAACTACCTGTCCACCCAGCTGATGCAGCTGATCGGTGCCCCGCTTTCCGACTATCAGAAGGCGCACATGACGCTGCGCGAGTCGCTGCCCGCCATCAACTCGGTCGGCTACGAGGACGCCAGCCTGCGTTGGGCACTCTCCTCCAACGTCACCGGCGACGACGCCGCCGCAGCAGCCGCCACCAAGGCGCGCGAGGATTACGCCAAGATGCAGTACTACGAGATGTTCCGCGACGGCAAGAACGTGTACACCGAGCACTTCCAGACCGAGGCCAACGAGACCGACCCCAACTTGGCACCGGGTACGACCAAGATCAAATAGCGACTAGCTGCGAGTTCATAACTGAAACGTCTGTCCGGGCGGAGGCATATAAGGTTCCCTGCTCGGACAGTCCTGCGCAAGACGAAGGCTACATTAAGTGGCCTCCTTTGCGTGCGGAACTCGCGATGAACCTTACATACCTCCGCCCGGACAGACGCCCTGTTGTTGGAGCGTGGCTTGTCTTGGGTGTATCGCCGAACATATATAAGTTGAAGGCCACGTTATGTGGCCTTCTTTGTTTGCGGAAAGTGTGTCCCGGAATTCTTGTCTGGAATGGGATGCAGTTTCCGCTTGGGACCCGATTGGGAAAGTGTGTCCCACTATTCAGCTGGATTCCGGGATGAATTTTCCGGTTGAGGCTCGTTGGGAAAGTGCGTCCCACTTTGGGGGCTGATTCTGGGACGTGGTTTCCGGTTGGCTCTCATTGGGAAAGTTCATCCCATTTCTCGGCCTAATTATGGGACGCAGTTTCCCGTTGAGGACCCTTTGGGAAAGTGCGTCCCGGTCTGGGCGCTAATTGTGGGATGCAGTTTCCGCTTGCGGAGTCTCCACTCAACAGAAAACCCGGGTGGCCTGTTTTTTGGCTACCCGGGTTTTTGGGTTGTCGATATGTTCGACTGGCTACTAGTGGGTCTTGCGGCGCTTGATCAGCATGATGAGGGCTATCACTACGAGCGTTGCTCCCGCTGCTGCTGCGGTGGCGACTAGGGCGAATGTTTGGTCGCCGGTGTTTGCGAGGTTCTTCGCTGTGGTCGTAGTCTTGACCTTGGTGTCGGTCTTAGCTCCGTTGTCGGACTTGGGCTTGTCCGGGTTCGTCGGGGTCTCAGGAGTCTCGGGGTCCTTTGAGCCTTCGGAATCGGTTGGGCCGGCGGTGTTTACCAGCGTATGGTCCAGGAACTTCTTGGCGCCCGCACTTGCCTGTGAGAACAGGCGGCGCGTGCGGATCGGGGTGGCGTTCACCGTTGTGGGCGCCGTCTCCTCGGCCTCGATATCGAGGCCGTATTCCGATTCCAGCGTCGTGCCGGTGTCGAGGCCCACGTCGTTGTATCCCACGTGGCAGTAATACTGCGCACCGTCATCGTCTGCGGTCAGGTCAATCTCGAGCTTTGAGGCCGTTCCAGCCGCGAGGTTGCCATCGGCACCCACGAGCTTAAACTCTGTCTCGCCGCGACCCTTGCGGTACCACATATAGGTCGGTGCCAGCCCTGTTTCGCTATCGTCGGCACCGAGTTGCTTCACATGGCCAATCGCCGAGAGCGTCAGGTGGCTTCCCGCCGTGCGCTCAACCGAAGAGTCGTATCCAAGATCCGACCCCTCCGCAGCATCCGCCGCAGGTCCGCTCACGGTCATCGTCATGCCATCGGGCATGGTCTTGACCGTGATGATTGCCGAGCGAATACCTGTTTCGGTCGTGGATCCATTCTTAACGGCGGCGATGGCGAATCGATACTCCGTATTGGGCTGCAGCCCATCCCACTTGAGCGAGGTCTGTGTGTTGTCGGCAATCTTCCAGCTATTGACGACCGCATCCGCCGCATTGCTCTGCAGCATGCCCACGCCGTAGCTAAAGCCACTCTTGTTTGCGAGTACATCGTCCCAGCTAAACGTAACGCTGGTCGAATCGACGGCGTTTGCCGTAAAGCCCGTCACGGCCGGCGCGTCGGGCATCTCGACGTCCTTAACGTCATAGCCCACGATCCAGAACTGGTCGGTGTCCTTGGTGCCGAGCTTGTCGCCCGAGTCTGCCTCGAACTTGTCGACATCCACCGCGTTGACGCCCAGACGCCACACAAAACCGTACTTGCCCTGCGCGGCCTCGGGCAGGTTGTCGACGGTGCCGCCGTATTCGGTCGATTCACTCAAGGAGTTACCCGTAGTAAAGCCGGCGTTGGCACCAAAGCACAGGCCGCCAAACAACTCGTGCTTTGCGAGCTTCGCGCCCATGACAACGCTGCCGTTCAGCGTCAAGCCGAGCTCGAGCTCCTGCTCCTTGCCCTCCTCGACTTCGATGGTCTGCTCAATGCTCGCCCCCGACTGCGCGGCGGCGCCGTTAAACCCATCGTGCGTGTAGGCGCGCGTTACGCCAGGCTTGCCCAGGCCAAAGGAATCCCCAACGGGAGTCTCGCCGTTGAGCGTCGTTTGATAGGTTCCGGGTTCTCCCGACCGGTTGGTCAAAAAGTAGCTGAGCGGCGTCATATTGTGCTGTTTGGCAATGCGGTCATAGGCCTCGACATTAACGACCGAGGTCTGCGCGCCGAGCGACACGGGCGCCGCCATCACGCCCTTGCCACCAGTTTCCTCATTTTCGATCTCATACTCGTAATAGACCATCGGAATCGTGTAGAGCACGGCCTTGTCACCCTCGCCGGCATGCGACTCATAGCTTACGCTTGCGCTGACCGTGCGCTCGCTCCGGTAGTCATAGCATCCCTCGGCGGCAAAATCGACTGAAGCATTCATCGCGACCAGGGGCGGCCCGGTCTGCACCTCGACGGCAACGCCCAACTCGGCGCCAATGGTATAGCCCTGGGATGTCCCCGTGCCCTTTTCCTCTCCGTATGACGTGCCGCCCAACACCAGATAGCCGTATGCCTGCTCCAGATCCTCAACATAGGGCGCATCCTGCAGCACGGCAAGCACGCGCGGGTTGGTATAGACCTTGTAGCGGTCCTTGTACGTGATCTTGACGCTGTCGTTGTCGACATCGGGCAGCGCGAGCGAGATAAATGTGCCGTAGGTAGTGCCGCGACGGTTGCTCTCGCTAATCCCCTGCTCCTCGCCGCGGCGCACCTTTCCGTTCTCGTCGAGCGAAAAATGCGAGGCGGTCATCCAATAGTAGTCATCGTTCTTGCGCAGGTCCTCGTCGCGGTGCTTGCCCACCACAGCGATAAAGCTCTCGTTATAGCGGTCCGAACCCGAGACGCTGCCCGCCTTGACGTCGCTGATCCACACCTGCTCTATACCCTTGTGGTCATGCTTGTTGCTGCTGTTGTATTGCTGACCGCTCATGCTCATGGTTCCGACCATGGACCCCAAGCCCTGAGCCCCGCTCTGTGCCGTGTTGCAGGCAAAGTCGCGGAACACATCGCCGCCCACGAGCACCTCGTCGACCGCCAGCTGCTCGGACAGGCCGTCAAGGTTGGCAGTGGCAAGGGCAATAGGCGCCAAGGTGCACGGATAGCGCTTATCCTGAGCGCTATCTTTCCATGCGCTGTTGGGCACATGCATCAGCCCATAGGAGGCGAGGAGCCCGTCTCTGTATTCCTTGCAATCGGAAAGCTTGAACTCGCCAGACTCCGAGTCAAAATACGCGTAGCGGTACAGCGCGCCGTACAGCCCCTTGCTGCCGTCAGAAGCGCCGTAATCAAAAGCGCTGCGTTGCCAGTCATAGCCCGCAAGAATAAGGCCCGTGACGGTTTCACCCGTCTTCTTTCCTTCTTCATCGTAGGCGGCAAACGTGCCGAACGTCGCATTCGCAGCGACCATGGTCTTGCCGTTCGCGGAGAGGGAGATTGCGCCCGCGTCGCCCAGAGCATCGACATGGACGAGCGCACCCTTGGATGCATCCCACGAAAACAGCTCGCAATGCGTCGACTTATCAATATTCTTCTTGCCGTAGGGTGCCGAGACCACGATGGCGAGGTCATCGCAAAAATCGCGATCGAGGTCGCCGGCCGCTAGCGAAACGACAGGAGCTGACTGAAGCTGCGTCCAGGAGTCGTTCCCGCCCTTGTTGTGCGTGGTGTAGTCCGCGGCGTTACCGGCATCGATCTTGACGACGCTTTGCTTCCAGTTGCCGCCCTCCAAGTCATACATGTCGACTACAGCCTTGCGCACGCCGTTCTCGTCGACATAGCAGCCCGCGTAGACAAAAAGCTCGTCGACGCCGTCGCCATCGACATCGCCCGCCTCGACATCAAAGACGGCGTCGTGCTCTTGCAGGTAACCGGCATCCAGGTACTTAAAACGGCCTTCGTACATCATATTAGTGTTGACCGTCACCGGCAGGTGTGTGTCGAGAGTGCGCGTACGCCCGTTGCTAAACGAGTAGAGGACCAGCTCAACCTTTCCGGCGTATGACTTGCCGTCAATCGTCGTGGAGGAACTGTCGCCGTAGGCACGGAGCTCGGCAACGCGGCTCTTTTTGCCCGTGCTGGCGTCGCTGCAGAACTCAACACTCGTGGCGTGAATGCCCGAGAAACCGTTGTTGTCGTTGGCGAGTACTGTTGAGGACTCATTGTTGCTTAGGTACGACCAGGTGCCGCCACCGTAGTCGCTATGCTTGTAGAGATCGCTGTTCGTATCGAAGTTGTTGACGTTTTGCCAGAACTTTGCGGCGCCCCACACACTTCCATAGCCATCGGTGAGTTTGCTGCTGCCGCCAATGCCACCGCGCTCGACGTTCTCGAGCTTGTCGCGCAGAGTGTAGCGATTGCCATGGCTACCGTTAGCTGCCATATAGACCTCGCTGCGCGTGGCAAACGTCGTGGGGGTATCAGTGGAATAGGGGCCAACGGTATCGGCCGGAATGTCCTCGCTCGTGCCCAGACCCAGGGCTTGATAATCCTGCTCGGTCATATCGGTGATTGCGGGCGTGTCTGCCGCCTGGGCAACCTGGGGCGTGGCCGTGAAGCAGGCGACGCTCGTGGCGATCAACGCAGCAAGCGCCGCCGTCCCAACAAGCGGGATTTTCGACAGCCTACGGATACGGGGGTGTGGAACGTACATGAGGGACCTCGCTTTATTCGAGTGGAGTGGACTCATTTTTGCAAATGATACATCCGATGCCCGATATCACGTGTCTCATTTTCGCCAACGGCGTGTCTCATTTTTGAGAATCCGAGATGCCGCGGAAATCTTATCCCAGCTCAAAGGCCATTTCTGGGATGTATTTTCCGTCGAGTGCCTCATCGGGAAACTGCATCCCATTTCAAGCGTCGATTCTGGGACGCACTTTCCCCTTAGACCCTCAACCGGAAACCGCATCCCACTTTGAGGGCTGATTGTGGGATGCATTTTCCGGTTTTGCTCTCATTGGGAAAATGCATCCCGTTTCTTGACCGAATAATGGGACGCAATTTCCCGTTGGAGCGCCTTTGGGAAAGTGTGTCCCACTTCGACCGCCCAGAGTGGGATGCACTTTCCGCAAAGCACCTCAACGGGAAACTACGTCCCATTCCAAAGGCAAATTCCGGGACGCATTTTTCGAAAGCCTGCCCATCCGGAAAGCCCGTCCCACTTTGGACGCATCCGGGCACGGAACCATCGACCTATCAGGCCTCCCATCAATAAAGAGGCGTCCTCCCGGACGGCGGGGCACGAAGTTCATCGCGAGTTCCGCACGCAAAGAAGGCCACTTAATGTGGCCT
>CAJMSO010000119.1 GCA_905216075.1 uncultured bacterium
GAAGCTTGACGATGGTGGAGCTCTCGCCCACCTTAACGTCACCCAACGTCTTCATTTACTTGTCCCCCTTTCAGTACTTGCAAAAATACCGTCGTCTAGGCGACGGTCATGATGTGCATGGCCACCTTGGAATCGATACCAAAGCGGGCACCCAGCACGGTAACGATGATGTTGGCGCCACTCGAGCTCACTACGTGAATCTCATTGCCTTCGACAAAGCCGAGGTCCTTGAGGTGGTGCTTCATATCCTCATTGCCCTTTACACGAGACACGCGCACGGTTTCGCCCGCTTTTACCATCGAAAGCGGCATTGCCGGCATCTGCGGTCCGCAAGACATGAGTGGCTCCTAACGTCAGTTCGTCCTCAACATCGACGCGGTAAAAGTTAACCACGCCTATGTTCGCTTTAGTAAACTAACACGTGGTTAACTTTTTGGAAAGGGTCCCCATTCAGATTTCGAAAAAGTTTCCTATACGAAACAAAGGCACCGCAAAGACCGTCTCTTTGCGGTGCCTTTTGATACCAATATAAATGTGACAAAGGGACTGTCCCTTTGTCACATTGTTACGGTTAAAGCGAGAGGTTTCTGATCGACGTTACGCAGGAAGCCTCATCCACGCCCGAAACGCGGAACACGATGTCCTCGCCGCACTCGCCGTAGAGAGCCATGAGTCCCATGACATCGCGGCCATCCGTGTGGCGATCACCAATCGAAACCGACACGTCACTACGGTGCTTGGCAATGATGTCATAGAGCAGCGCAACCGGGCGGGCATGTAATCCCAACGGATCTTTAATCGTCTTTGTAAACTCGACCATGTCCCCTCCCGCGGCATCGCACATTCGGCCGGCAAACCCAGCCACGTGGTAGTTATTGTACCGTTAGATGCTTGTCGAGAGCCCCTCTGAACACCTCGTGGTCAAAAAGTGGCAAATATGAGTACTGTCATCAATTTAGTAGCAGCAAAATCAGACCCCCATAGCCCGATTTAAGCGATTACAGAGGATAAAAAGCCCTCGATTAACGTCTCTAGGGGGTTATATAAATTGAATTTAAGCCCTTTTTCACGCAAAACAGACCGGAAAATATGGCACTTCTTTTGCAACAGTACTCATATTTGGCATTTTTTGCCCATAGGGTCCACAGCTCATCTCACACGCATAAAAAACGAGGGAAGGCGCGCGTCCTTCCCTCGTTACGGGCAATATGTAGCCGCTTGCCTACATCAGGCGCAGGCTGACGTCCTTGAGCTGGGCGCCGCTAACGGCACTCGGGGCGCCCGACATAAGGTCGGAGCCGCTGGCCGTCTTGGGGAACGCCATGACGTCGCGGATGGAGTCGGAACCGGTGAGCAGCATGCACACGCGGTCCAGGCCCAGAGCAAAACCGCCCATCGGGGGCGCACCAAACTTGAGGGCCTCCATGAGGAAGCCGAACTGAGACTCGGCGCGCTCCTCGGTAAAGCCCAGGAGCTTGAGCATGGACATCTGCATCTCGGCGTTGTGGATACGCATACCGCCACCGCCGGCCTCAAAGCCGTCCATGACAAAGTCGTAGGTGCAAGAACCGGCTGCCAACGGGTCGGCCTCGATCTTGGCGATGTCGGTCTCGGTCGGCAGGGTGAAGGGCTGGTGCTCGGCGGCATAGGCCTTGCGGTCCTCATCCCAGTGGAACAGCGGGAAGTTGACGACCCACAGGAAGTCGTGGCCCTCGCGCTTGATGTCGAGCGCGTTGGCCATGTGAGAACGCATGCCGCCCAGAATCTCGTCAGAGAGCAGGCGCGGGCCGGCGGCGAACATCACAAGGTCGCCGGGCTCGACGTCCATGCGCTCGCGCAGAGCCGCCATCTCCTCGTCCGAGAAGAACTTGACGATGGGGCTGTTGATGGAGCCGTCCTCGCGGAAGGCGATCCAGGCCAGGCCCTTGGCGCCAAACGTGGAAGCCACGCCGGCGAGCTTATCGATCTTGGCACGTGCCCAGGCACCGGCGCCCTTGGCGTTGATAGCCTTGACGACAGAGCCCTCCTCGTTTGCGGCAGTCGCAAAGACCTTGAACTTGGAGTTGGCAAAGATGTCGGTCAGGTCGACCAGGTGCATGCCATAGCGGGTATCGGGCTTGTCGGAGCCATAGGTGTCCATGGCATCCCAGTAGTTCATGCGACGCAGCGGCGTGGGCATCTCGACACCCATGCGGCCGAAGGCGTCGGCCAGGACCTCCTCGAGCGCGCTCATGACGTCGTTCTGGTCCACGAAGGACATCTCGATATCGACCTGGGTGAACTCGGGCTGGCGGTCGGCACGCAGGTCCTCGTCGCGGAAGCACTTGGCAACCTGGTAGTAGCGCTCGACGCCACCGACCATAAGCAGCTGCTTCAGGAGCTGCGGGGACTGCGGCAGAGCGTAGAAGTTACCCGGCTGAATACGGCTGGGGACGATGAAGTCACGAGCGCCCTCGGGCGTGGACTTGAACAGGGAGGGCGTCTCGACCTCCATGAACTCACGGTTGTGCAGCGCCTCGCGAATGGCAAAGGTAAAGTCGGAGCGCAGCTTGAGGTTGGCCATCATCTCGGGACGACGGAGGTCCAGATAGCGATAGCGCAGACGGGTGTCCTCGCTGGTCTCGATGCCGTCCTCGATCTGGAACGGCGGGGTGACGGACGTGTTGAGCACCTCGGCGTGGTCGGTCAGGACCTCGATCTCGCCGGTCGCGAGCTTGGTGTTGGTAGTCTCCTCGCCACGAGCGCGCACGACGCCATGGATCTTGATGGGCCACTCGGGACGCATGGTCTCGGCGATCTTAAAGGCATCGCCGTCGGAGTGCTCGGGGTCGAAGGTGAGCTGCGTGATGCCCTCGCGGTCGCGAAGGTCACAGAAGATAAGGCCGCCGTGGTCGCGGCGACGGCTCACCCAACCGGTGAGGGTGACCTCTTCGCCCACGTTCTCGCGGCGAAGCTCGCCGCAGGTACGGGTGTGCATGGAATGCTCGTCGATGGGACGGGTCTGGCTCATACCAGTGATCCTCCTTTATGGATCTGTGCCGCCCCGTGTCGTTCCGGGCGGCGTCGTACAGATTTGCCCAGCCTGCGTAAACCGCGCAGCCAGTCATGGCGTTCTATCTTATCGCACCTGTGTCGATGTGCCGCGGAAAAGTAGCTCCTGCCCAAAGACTTGACGGAGACGAAACAATTGACGCGCCGCGGCACCCGCCCGCGCTCGTCACGTGCGACAATATGCCCCAATAAAACAGCACTTGGAAAGGCCCGTCATGACTGCACGCCTCATCGTTATGGATATCGACTCCACGCTCATCAACCAGGAGGTCATCGACCTGTTGGGCGAAGAGGCCGGCGTAGGCGAACAGGTGGCACAGATCACCGAACGCGCCATGCGCGGCGAGCTGGACTTTAAGCAAGCGCTCGTGGAACGCGTGGAGCTGCTCGCCGGCCTTGACGAGAGCGTGTTCGAGCGCACCTTTGAGCGCGTGACATTTACCCCCGGCGCACTGGAGCTTGTGCGATCGGCGCACAGTAAGGGTTGGAAAGTTGGCGTGGTAAGCGGCGGCTTTCACGAGGTCGCCGATAAGATCGTGGCCGCCGCGGGCATCGATTTTTGCCTGGCCAACCGCCTGGAGGTCGTAGACGGCAAGCTCACGGGTAAGCTGGCGGCAGACATTGTGACCAAGGAGTCCAAGCTCATCCAGCTGCTGGACTGGGCAGTTGAGTGCGGCGTCGACATGGCCCACACGGTCGCTATTGGCGACGGGGCAAACGACATCCCCATGATCCGGGCCGCGGGCACGGGCATCGCGTTTTGTGCCAAGCCCAAGACACGCGAGGCAGCCCCGTTTGCCATCGACGAGCGCAACCTGATGCTCGCCATGGACATCATCCTACGCGACTAGCCGATCCGTCTAACAATTGAATCAGTCTGTCCTATAGTTTCCGAACAATTTTGTCTTAGTGTTCGGAAACATACCCTTTGAGTGCTAGACTTTGCGCCGTCGAAGGGAACATATATGGATAAGCGAGATCTAGAGCAGCTGCTGAGCGATGTTGCCGGCGGATCAGTCACCCCGGCCGTCGCCCTTACGCGCATCCAGACGGCTCCGACCGCCGATTTGGGCTTTGCGCAGCTCGATCTTTCGCGCGGAGTGCGCCAGGGAGCCGGCGAGGTTGTCTACGGTGCTGGTAAAACCGCCGAGCAAATTGCCGCCATTATCGAGGCGCTGCGCGATGCAGGCCAGGAGCGCATCCTGGTCACGCGCTTGGATGCCGAAAAAGCAGCCCGCACCGGTGAGCTTCTCGGCAACGATATCGACCTGGGATATGCCCCGGACGCCCAGCTCGCCCTCGTGGGCGGCAAGCCCTCCCCTACCGGCAACGGACGCATCGTCATCGCCTGCGCAGGCACGAGCGATCTGCCCGTCGCCGAAGAGGCGGCACTGACGGCCGAGTTCTACGGCAACGAGGTCGATCGCCTCTACGATGTGGGTGTCGCCGGCCTGCACCGCCTGCTCACTCATGCTGAGGAACTTGCCCAGGCGCAGGTGGTCATCGCCATCGCCGGCATGGAAGGCGCCCTGGCGAGCGTCATCGGAGGCCTTGTGAGCTGTCCGGTCATCGCCGTCCCCACCAGCGTGGGCTATGGCGCGAGCTTTGGCGGTGTGGCCGCACTGCTCGCCATGCTCAACTCCTGCGCCAGCGGCGTTTCGGTCGTCAATATCGACAACGGCTTTGGTGCCGCCTACCAGGCAAGTCTTATCAATCATCTGGGCGCCGGCACACCTCGCGCCCGTTAAGGAGCATTTCATGTCTAACCATCAGCACACGCTTATCATCGACGGCACCTCGGGCATCAGCGGCGATATGACCGTCGCGGCCCTGCTCGACCTGGGCGCCAGCGAGGAGCACCTGCGCGAACAGCTCGCCACGCTGCCGATCGACGGCTTTACGATCGCCGTCACGCGCGCAAACAAGCATGGCATCGACGCCTGCGATTTCGACGTCCAGCTTGCAGAGGAGCTCGAGAACCATGATCACGATATGGCCTGGCTCTACGGTAACGAAACGGCTGCAGAGAACACGCACGAGCACCACCATCATGACCATCACGAGCACGAACACGAGCACACGCACGAACATGACCATGAGGCCCACGGCCATGGCCACGAGGGTCACCATCACGCCCACCACCATCACCACCGTTCTTTGGCGGATGTCACTGCCATCATCGATGGCTCACGGCTAAGCGATGGTGCCAAGCGTCGTGCCCTCGCCATTTTTTCCGTACTCGCTGCTGCCGAGGCCAAGGCTCACGGCAAAACGTCCGACACCGTCCTGTTTCACGAGGTGGGCGCCGTCGACTCCATCGTCGACGTCTGCTCTGTCGCTATCTGCCTCGACGACCTGGGTATTGAGGACATCGTGGTCGAGTCGCTCTCCGAGGGCCACGGCACCATTCGCTGCGCCCACGGCCTCATGCCCATTCCCGTCCCCGCTGTCGTCAACCTGTGCCAGGCGGGCAATATCGCCCTCACGCCTGCACCGGTCGCCGGCGAGCTCGTGACGCCCACGGGCGCCGCCATCGTCACCGCGCTGCGTACGTCCGAGCACCTGCCGGCCCGCTACCGCATCGAGGCCGTCGGCTACGGCGCCGGTAAGCGCCCCTACGAGGGCTGCTCCGGCACGCTCCGTTGCCTGCTCGTTCACGCGGACGCATAGCCATGGATGCCCGCAAAGAAAAAAGCCGCGCTGCCATCGTTACGGCGTTTTCCGAACTCCTTCGCGAGGAGGACTACGGCAAGATTACCGTCGGCGACATCATCGCTCGTGCCCACGTAGGTCGGGCCACGTTCTACGGGCTCTTCAAGAGCAAAGATGACCTGCTCGCTGAGCTCGTGCGCGATATCTGCACCCATGCCCTCGACGATGACGGTACGCCCCTCGATGACCCACTCGTACAGGTCGAGCATATCCTCAAC
>CAJMSO010000120.1 GCA_905216075.1 uncultured bacterium
CGTGATGACGCGAGCCAACCCGTTTTGCGACTCCATCTCCCTGAGCATCTGGTTACGCAGCGCGATGCCGTCCGCAGAATCGGGACGCAGGCCCGGAACCTCCTTGGGGTACACGCGAAGCGAATCGAGGAAGTTGTCGAGAACGAACAGCTCGCCATCGATAAAGCGCCAGTCAATACGCTTACGATTGATCAGGTCGTCAAGCTGCTCTTCGGTAAACTCAGGCCACTCCTCGCGAATCATCGCAATAGCCTGATCGCGCGACACCGAAAAATGAAGCGGCGTCTCGAGCATGCGATACCGCTCGGCACGAACACAAGCAGCCAGCGAAGGCTCAGGGTTCTGCTCCAGAAGGCGATCGCAAGCAGCAACAGCCTGCGTCAAATACCCGGCATCCTTGAGACGAAGAATCTCAGGCGGCAGTCCAATATCGAGATGACGAAAGTCATCACAGCAAACATCAACAGAGCAACCAACAGGACCCTCGCCAATAACCTTCCCATCCGAAGGCAGCACATCAATAACAGCCATACCAAAACTCCAAGTCACTAGAACGCTTGAAGCCCATTGTAGCGAGATAAAAAGAAAGCCCCAACAAGGGAGCCATCAACGCCGCCGAACGGTAGTCAATAAATAAATTCAGCCCAGTAACCCTGCGGCGTTAAACAAAGGAAGCCCCATCCCCCGGAACTGTTTCCTTGGCGCGACTTCTGGCGAAGCCAGGTGAGCGCAAAGGAAACAGTGTAGGGGGACGGGGCTTCCGGCGGGAAGTTTAGCGACGCTTACGCCTTGTTGACGGAGCCAAACTCCTCCATGAGCTCCTTGGTGCGGGCAACGATGTTGTCGCGACCAGGCTTGAGGAGCTTGCGGGGGTCAAAGCCCTTGCCCTGCTGATCCTTGCCAGCCTCGATGTACTCGCGAACGCCCTTGGCGAAGACGAGCTGCAGGTCGGTGTTGACGTTGATCTTGGAGATACCCAGGGAGATGGCCTTCTTGATCTGATCCTCGGGGATGCCGGTGCCACCGTGCAGAACGAGGGGCAGGTCGCCGGTCTGAGCCTTGATCTCGCCCAGACGCTCGAAGGAAAGGCCAGCCCAGTCGGCGGGATACACGCCGTGGATGTTGCCGATACCGCAGGCGAGGAAGTCGACGCCCAGGTCAGCAATCTGCTTGCACTCAGCGGGGTCAGCGAGCTCGCCGTTGGAGGTCACGCCGTCCTCGGTGCCGCCGATGCCGCCGACCTCGGCCTCGATGGACATGCCCTTGGAGTGGGCAAGCTCAACGAGCTCCTTGGTGCGGTCGAGGTTAAGCTGGAAGGTCTCCTCGTGAGAGCCGTCATACATGATGGACGTGAAGCCGGCCTCGATGCACTTGAAGCAGTCCTCGTAAGAACCGTGATCGAGGTGAAGGGCGACGGGAACGGTAACGCCCGTGGCCTCGACGGCAGCCTTGACCATGTCGGCGCAGACCTTGAAACCGCCCATCCACTTAGCGGCACCAGCGGTGCACTGAAGGATCAGCGGAGACTTGGCCTCCTCGGCGGCCTGGAGAATAGCCAGGGTCCACTCGAGGTTGTTGGTGTTGAAGGCACCGAGAGCGTACTTGCCGGCCTCGGCCTTCTTGAGCATGTCTGCTGCGTTGACGAGCATAAAAGAAACCTCCTGTAAGGTTGCTCCGATAACGCCTGAGATTTTACCACGGCGTACCCGAGCATAAACGTTCGTTTGTTCACGAATATCGTCCAAACAGACTTTTTTTGACCGTTTGCCCTACGGAATCGACCCGTTGGGGAAAATAGCTTGACGATTGAGCGGTCTTCGTGATTCGAAAGACGGCTTCGAGCCTACATCTGCATAAACGGATTCTGCATAAGTTCGCGCGCCATCGTGGTCGAATCGCCATGGCCCGTCAAGCAAACGGTATCGGGCGGAAGCGTCTTGGCAAGTTTGGAGAGCGAGCGCATAATCGCCGCCTCGTCACCGCCGGAAAGATCGGTACGACCGTGGCTGCCCGGGAAAAGCGTGTCGCCCACAAAGGCGATGTTCCCCTGCTCGGTCGCGGCGAACAGGACGATGCCGCCCGGCGTATGCCCCGGCGTCTCGATCACCTGCAGGCAGATATCGCCCAATTCAATCGTATCGCCCTCGGCAAGCAGCCGCGTCGGCTCGCCCGGATCGGGCGTCTCAATACCCCACATGGCGCGCTGCTCCTCGATATTTGCGCGAGGCACCGTCACGTCCTTAGCGCACAACTCATATAGTGCGCTGTCGCCAACGACAGCTCGAACCCCGGCGACCCCGCCAACATGGTCGGCATGACCGTGCGTGCAGACAGAGCCGAGTACGCGAACTTCGGGATGCGCGGTGCGGATATGCTCCACAAGACGCTCGCCCTCCCACGCCGGATCGACGATTAAGCACTCGTCATTCGAAATCACGGCGTAACTGTTGGTCTGAATCGGGCCGTTGACGAGTGCCTCAATCGAAGCTGCACCTCGGGGTGTCAGGTCCAAAGTCATATCGCCCATGCGCATACCCTCCTTCTAAAATACGTTCGAGGCACCAAACGATGCCTCGAACGTAACCGATATCTATGATGCTGAGAGGCTCTCGCACCTACACACGGCGCTTGAGCTGAGCTCCGCCTTCGCCGGGCATAAGACGGCGAGCGTCGTAGACCGAATCGACACTGCTGATGGAAGCCAGCAGCGGATCCAGACCGCTCGCGTCCGAGATCTCGACCATAAAGCGCAGGGTTGCAATACCCTCGCGGTTGGTCGACGTGGCGGCAGAAAGGATATTGCCGCCCGCATCGCCAATGGCAATGGTGACATCCTTGAGCAGGCCCATGCGGTCCAGGCACTCGACCACGATCTCGACCTGGAAGAGGGTGTCGGCAGCGCCGTCCCACTCCACATCGATCATGCGCTCGGGATGTTCCATAAGACCCTTGACGTTGGGGCAGTTGGCGCGATGCACCGAAACGCCACGGCCGCGCGTGATGAAGCCGACGATGTCATCGCCCGTCACCGGATTGCAGCAATGCGCCAGACGGACCAGCAGACCGCTGTTGCTCTCGCCCTTGACGATAATGCCGTTGCTGGCGCTCTTGCCGCGCTTTTGCGGCTTGCGGTTGGAGCCGCGGGCAGGCTGCTTGACGATCTCGGCAATGGCTTCGGTCTTGGTGAGCTGCTCCTCGGGCTTGGGGTCCAAGATTTGCTCGACCTTGTTACCCACAGCGCGCGGGGCAACCTTGCCGGCGCCGACGGCGGCAAACAGGTCCTCGAGCTGCTTGTAGTTAAACTGCTCCGCCACGGCGTTGAGCGCACGCGTGGATCGCGGCGTAGAGATGCCATACCCGCGCTTGCGCAGGTCCTTGGCCAGTATATCGCGGCCGGCAGCAGCGTCATCGTCTTTGGTCGCGGCGGCGAAGTAACGGCGGATCTTTGACTTGGCGGAAGGTGTCTTAACGATCTTGAGCCAATCACGCGACGGCTTGGAACTCTTGTTGGTCAGGATCTCGACACGGTCACCCGTCTTAATCTCGTGCGTGAGCGGAGCCACCGCACCGTTGATTTTGGCGCCGACGCAATGGTTTCCCACCTCGGTGTGAACGGCGTAGGCAAAGTCGAGCGGTGTAGAGCCGGCACGAAGCGCCATGACCTCGCCCTTGGGTGTAAAGACAAAGATCTCCTGGTCGAACAGATCGACCTTCAGCGAGTGCAGGTATTCCTTGGCGTCCGTAATCTCGTCAGACGCTGCCCAATCGAGCGAATGTTTGAGCCAGTTAATCTGGTCGTCCAGACGCTGGGCATCATTGGTCTTAGACGCAGACGATCCGCCCGACTTCTTATAGAGCCAGTGGGCGGCAATGCCGTACTCGGCCTGCTCATGCATCTCGTAGGTTCGAATCTGAATCTCGAGCGGGCGGGCCGTGGGGCCGATAACCGTCGTATGGAGCGACTGGTAGTTGTTGACCTTGGGCATGGCGATATAGTCTTTAAAGCGACCAGGCATGGGGTGCCACAGCGTATGCACAGCACCGAGCGTGGAGTAGCAATCGCGCACCGAATGGGTAATTACGCGCAGCGCCACCAGGTCGTAGATCTCGGAGAACTCCTTGCCCTTGCGCTTCATCTTTTGGTAGATGGACCAATAGTGCTTGGAGCGGCCGTTGATCTGGAAGTCCTCCAGACCAATGCGGTTGAGCTCATCGGTAAGCGTCTTGATGGTCTCGGCAAGGTAGCGCTCGCGGACCTCGCGTGACTCAGCCACCATGCGCGCGATGCGCTGGTAGGCATCGGGCTCCAGGTAGAAGAAGGACAGGTCCTCGAGCTCCCACTTAATAGAGCTCATGCCCAGGCGGTCGGCCAAGGGCGCGTACACGTCCATGGTCTCGCGAGCCTTAAACAGGCGACGATCCTCGCGCAGGGCTGCCAGCGTTCGCATGTTGTGCAGACGGTCGGCAAGTTTAACGATGATGACGCGAATGTCCTTGGACATGGCGAGGAACATCTTGCGCAGCGTGAGGGCCTGCTTCTCGTCCATGCTGTCGACTTCGATGTTGGTGAGCTTGGTCACGCCATCGACGAGCTCGGCCACCGTATCGCCAAACAGGCCGGAAACATCGGTGAGCGAGGTCTCGGTATCCTCGACGGTATCGTGCAGCAGCGCGGCACACACCACATCGCAGTCCATCTTGAGATCGGCCAAAATGATGGCAACCTCGACGGGATGGTTAATGTACATCTCGCCCGAGCGGCGCTTTTGGTTGCAGTGCTTCTCGGCGGCAAAGCAGTAGGCCTGCTCAACCTTAGAAAAGTCGTCCTCATTCATATATTTGAGGCACAGGCGCTCCAGCTTGTCGTAGCTGTCCGCCATAATCTCGGGCGGCAGCTCATCGGCATGCTTATAGTGCTCCATCTCCGAAAACGGCTGGAGGGTGGAATCATGGGCGGTACGGGCTGCGGCATCCATCGAGGTCCCCTTCCCCTAGGCCCGCGGTACGATCGGGCGGTTAACTTTGGCTAGCATATCAGAAGCGCACGAATCGAGTGCCCAGCTCCGGAAAGCCGAGAACTCCATGCGCGAGCGCAAGCCCTCCAAATAGCGAATTGACCTGCTCAATTGCACGCGGCCGGGGTTTTCGGCCATCGCGATGCGACGGGTGTCGTCAAACCCCGAAACGCGACAGAAACCAAGCTCTTCGAAGATTCCCAGACCGCTTTCCACCGAGCGCTCGTCGACCGGCGTGCGCGCGTCGATGGCAAGACACATCTGCGCGATGTCGATATCGCTCGCGCTAAAGGAATCGTCCCCGGTTTTGCCGCGGTTGGAGCGCCACATGGTCTGCAGCGCGCGATAGAGTGTGACGAGCTCGTCGCGCTCGGGCGCATAGCAGTCGAGCAGGCGCTCGTTAATGCGGGCGTCGCGCGACGAATAGAGCAGATGGATCACGGCGGGCTGGCCATCGCGGCCGGCACGTCCGCTCATCTGGTTGAACTCGATGGCGCCAAACGGCATGTGGTAGAGCACGACATGGCGAATATCGGGCAGGTTGACGCCCTCACCAAAGGCAGAGGTCGAAACGATGCAGCTGAGGCTTCCGTCTCGGAATGCTTCCTCCACGCGACGGCGATCGGAACGCGCAAGCCCCGCGTTATAGAACGCGATATGGGTTGCGCAATCGGGCACACGCTTGCGCAACGTCTTGGCGAGCGCCACGGACTGGTCGCGCGAGTTAACGTAGATGACGGTCTTCTCCCCCGTCGCCACGATCGACACCAAACGGTTCTCGCGGCTCGCAAGGTCGCGGTCGTCCTCGAGCTGCAGGTTCTCGCGCACCGTCTCGTCGACCACCGTGTGAGTGATCGGAAGCATGCGGGCAAGCTCGGCCGCGTACTTGGCGGTGACGAACTCCTCGCTCATGTTGGAGGTCACGATTTCCTGCTGCGTGGCA
>CAJMSO010000121.1 GCA_905216075.1 uncultured bacterium
ACGAAGGGCGACATCGGGGCGACGCGACCGAGCGACGCGGAGCGCGGGCTCCACTGCGGCACGCCGCCGATCAGGAAGCCTGGGTCAACCCCCGCCTCCTTAAGGATCCAGGCGAGCATCGACGTGGTGGTCGTCTTGCCGTTGGTGCCCGTGATGGCAATCCAGTTATCGGGCGACAGGCGATAGGCAAACTCGGGCTCACCCATAATCTGGGCGGCATGCTCGCGCCCGGCCTTAAAGAAGCCCGAGAACTCCGAGATGCCCGGGCACGTCACGCATACGTCATAGGCGCCCTCGACCTGTTCGGTCCCATAAACAAACGACGCACCAGCAGCCTCGAGCGCACGCGTGGCGTCATTGGGCTCAGAGGTGCCGCCGCCATACACGGTAACGGCGCTTACGCGCTCGGGATGTGCCAGCGCCCAGCGGGCGACATCGAGACCGGATTTGCCCTGACCCAAAACGAGCAGGCTAAAGACATCAGCAAGAGACATGAAAGACCACTATCCCAACTGGAAGAACAGAGCAAGGCCAACGGCACCAAAGGCAGCAGCGATAATCCAAAAACGGATGACGACCTTGGTCTCGGCCCAGCCCTTCTTTTCGAAATGATGATGGATGGGCGCCATAAGGAAGACGCGCTTGTGCGTAAAGTGGAAGTAGACAACCTGAATCATGACCGACAGGGTCTCAACGATAAACAGGCCGCCGATGATGAGGGAGACGACCTCGGTGTTGGTCATGATGGACGTGCAGGCAAACGCGGCGCCCAGGGCAAGCGAGCCGGTATCGCCCATAAAGATGCTCGCCGGATAGCAGTTGAACCACAGAAAGCCCAAGCAGGCACCGGCACACGCGGTGCAGAAGATGGACAGGTTCACGTCTCCGTGCAAAAACGCCATGGCAGCCATGGCGAGCATGGCAATCATAGAGGTGCCGCCAGCAAGACCATCAAGGCCATCGGTCAGGTTCACGGCATTAGAAAGACCGGCGATCATCAGCCAGCAAAAGACAATGTAGAGCCACGGGAACGAAAGGCCGCAGATGGTGGTCGAAAGCACGCCAAGGTCAATCGTCAGGCCGCCGGGAAAACGAATCTCGGGGGCGACGCCGCACCAGTTGACGGCGAGCACCGTAAAGGTGACACAGATAATGGTTAGGCCGATCATCTTGGCATGGGGCGTCAGACCGAGCGAGCGCCCATGCGTAACGGAAGTCAGGTCGTCAATCAGGCCCAGCACGCCGGTCGCCAGCGTGGCGAGCAGCACGAGCACGAGCTCGGTGGTGAGCTTGCCCATCAGCAGGCAGGTCAGCGAAATCGCAACAAGGATGATGACGCCGCCCATGGTCGGCGTACCCTGTTTAATCAAATGACGCTTGGGGCCGTCGGCACGGACCTGTTGGCCGATACCCTCGACCTTGAGCAGCTTGATCCACCACGGCATGAGCAGCAGCGCAATGGCAGCGGCGATGCCAAGCCCCAAAAAAGCCTGATACGTTGGATACGAGGGATTGCCGAACATGGGCTAGCACACACCTTCCACAAAGCGGTCGAGCTCAACAAAGCGGGAACCCTTGACCAGTACAACATCATGTTTTTCAAGCGCGCCGCCCATGCGGTCGAGCACCTGCTGATAATCGGAGAACACCTGGATGCGGTCCTCGTCCATACCCATCATGCGCGCGGCATCGGCCATAAGCTGGGCCAGCTCACCACCCACGCACGCCAGCATGTCGAGCTTCTTGGCGGCGGCATAGGCGCCCACGAGCTCATGCATGCGAGGAGCCTCATCGCCCATCTCGCCCATCTCGCCCAGGATCGCCATGCGAGACCCCGTGCACGAAAGCGAGCACAGCAGGTCGAGACCGGCTGCCATCGATTCGGCGCTGGCGTTATAGGAGTCATCGATGATGCGTGCACCGCTCTTGGCGCGCTTGATCTCCTGGCGGTGCCCGGTGATCGTGAGGCCCCTAAAGGCAGCATCGATCTGCTCGGGCGTCACGCCCAGGCGATAGGCAACCGCGGCGGCCTTAACGGCATTTGGAACGGACTGCACGCCGGGGATGGCAAGCATGGTATCGATCGTCTCACCCTGGCCAAAATCGAGCGTAAAGACCGGACGTCCCTCGTCATCAACACGAATGTCGCGGGCACGGACCTCATCATCGTCCGAGACGCCGGCCAGCATCACGTCGATACCAGCAGGCTGGGCGAACGTATCGCGAATGAACGGCGTAAAGTCGTCCTCGCCGCCCAAAACCAGCAGCGGCAAGAAGTCGCCAGCGGCGCACATACCCTGGACAATCTCGGCCTTAGCGCGGGCGATGTTCTCGCGGCTGCCCAAAATGCCGATGTGAGAGGTACCAATCTTGCTTACGATGGCAAGGTTGGGATTGGCGGACTGGGACAGGCGCTCAATCTCGTGGAAATGGTTCATGCCCATCTCGAGCACCAGGACCTCGGTATCGGCCGGAGCGGAAAGCACCGTGAGCGGCATGCCGATCAGGTTATTGAAATTGCCCTTGGTGGCCCAGACACGATAGCGCTTGGCGAGCACAGCGGCGAGCACGTCCTTGGTCGTCGTCTTGCCGATGGAACCGGTAATGCCAACGACCAGGCAGCCAAGCTCCAGACGGTACGCGTGCGCCAAACGCAGCAGAAACTCCTCGGGATCATCGGTCAGCAAGATGGCACAGCCCTTGTCCTGCGCCAGCGAGACCAGCTCGGCCTCGGGCTCACGCGTCATCACGACGGCGCCGGCACCCGACTGGACGGCACGGGAAGCAAAATCATTGCCGTCGACGTTTTCACCGGGAAAGGAGACGAAGATCGTCCCTTCCTCGACCTGGCGCGAGTCGATAACGCACCCGCGGCATACCCGATCGGCTTCTCCCGTCACGGTTCGGGCCCCTGTTGCGGCCGCGAGGTTGTTGACGGCGATCTCTATCATTGCAGCTCCCCTGTAAACCTAATAATGCTATCGGCGTATTGTATCCCAGCGCCGCACATGCGTGGTGCAGGGCATGTGAACACCCTCATATGGGACAACAAACCACGCCCCAAAGATTGTAACCCCCTACTTCGTGTGCGGGATACCCAGCACGTCGAGCGCGTTGGCCATAATGGACTGGAACGGCACCGCAGCGGCATCTGAGCCGCTCGGCGTTCCGTCGAGCGTGATATAGCACAGCACCTTGGGCGATTGTGCCGGTGCAAAGCCCATAAAGGACGACATGTAGTTCTCCTTGAGGTAGCCGCCGTTCTCGTCGGCACGTTCGGCCGTACCGGTCTTACCCGCCACGTCATAGCCGTCAACCGCGCCGCCAACGCCCGTTCCCTCGGACACGACCGTCTGCATGCACGATGTCACCTGGGATGCGGCATCCTCAGAAATCGCGCGCTCGCCTTCGCCCCAGTCCTTCTCGTCGCCTTTGCTGGACTTATAGAAGTGCGGTGTCATCATCACGCCGCCGTTGGCGATGCCGCTCACGGCACGTGCGATCTCAATCGGCGAGACGGACAGCGCCTGTCCAAAGCTCATCGAGCCCAGCGTGGCGCCGTCATACTGGTCACGCTCCTTGACGATACCCAGGCTCTCGCCCGGAAAATCTACACCAGAGCTGTGACCGATGCCCCACTTGTCCACATAAGCGGCAAAGTCGTCGGCACCGATCTTGCGCCCCACCAGGACAAAGCCCACGTTGGATGAACGGCGCATCATCTCGCGCACATCCATGGTCATGGCGTAGTCGCGCTTGTCGGCATCGGTGACGGTATCGTCGCCCACCTTGATGCTCGCCGGTACCTCAAACGACGTACTCGATCGCACAACGCCCAAGTCGAAGCCGGCGCCCGCCACGAGTGTCTTAAAGACCGAGCCGGGCTCGTAGGCGTCGGTGACCAGGCGCAGGTTCATATCCTCGGTCTTGGCGTTTTCCAGATCGGTCTGGTCGTAGGTCGGGTACGAGCAGGCTGCGAGAATTTCACCGGTCGTGGGGTCGGTGACCAAAGCTGAGCCATTCTTGGCCTTTGTCTTCTCGACAGCCTCTGCCAGGGCATCCTCGGCCGCTCGCTGGATATTGACGTCGAGCGTCGTCACGATATCAACGCCGTCGACCGCAGCCACCTTTTTATAGGCACCGCCCGCGATGTAGCTGCCGTCCCTCGCGCGCTCGCGCACGAGAGAACCGTTCGTGCCGGTCAGAAGCTTGTTGTATTGCTTTTCGAGACCCGTCAAGCCGTCGTTGTCTACATTCACTACACCCAGCACCTGCGATGCCAGATTGCCGTATGGATATACGCGCTTCATAGCCTGCTCAAAAAGCACGCCGGGCAGGTTCTTCTTCTCCAGCGCCGCAGCATCGTCTTCGTCCACTTGGCGCTTGATATACACCCAGGTGCCATCGGACTCGACGAGCTTGCGGCAGGTCTTTTTATCGATTCCAGTTGCCTTGACCAGCGCCGACACCGTCTTGTCGACATCCTCGACAAGCTGCGGGTTCACGGCGATGTTGCGACATTCGACCGACGACGCCAGCACGTTACCGTTGCGGTCGTAGATGGTGCCGCGTTTGGCATAGAGGGTCTGCGCAAGCAGGCGGCGCGCATCGGCACGCTCGCGCAGTTTATCGGCTTCGACAATTTGATAGTCGGCGAGGCGAAAGACGCCCAAGCCCAAGCCAAGTCCGATGAAGCCCATGACGGCTTTGCGGCGAGGCAGAGGCGCGCCTGTGAGCCATTCGGTCGACGAACTCTTGTGCGACCTGGTGTTATGCACTTGAGGGCCGCCCGAGCCGCGAAGTCGCGACGCCGGGTCGTTGCCACGGGACTGCCCGGCGTTGTAAGATTGCCGACCCGTTCCTTGATAACCAGAACGTCCCCGCGACGAGGGACGTCCAGAACCGCGGCCCCCATCGGAACCGCGGCGATAGTCATTTGTCATACTCAGCTACCGTCTTGCTACTGAGCGGTCGCGATCGCGTTGGCGCCCGCGGCTGCATCCTGCGAAAAGTCAAGTGTAACGCTCTCGCTGGGCTCCACCATGCCATAAGCGCCCGCAAGGTCGCGAATGCGCGTGTCGGCGCCATAGACCGAATGCATGACCTCCAGGTCGGAGCTCTCATCGGTCGCCTTTTCGAGCGTGCTGGTAAGCTCGGCGTTGCTGTTGAGCACCTGGGCCGTGACGCCGGCGAGCGCCACGCGGGCGACGCCGATCGTCATGAAGATAGCCGCAATGATGCAAAACGTTTTAAGAACGCTCATGAAAACCGGGCTTACCGCCTGGTTTGCCTGACGGCCCGCGCCCGTGTAGACATCAAAGCGCGGCGCGCGCTGCTCACGGGGAGCAACGGGGGCCTGCGGCGTCTCACGATAGGCGGGCATGGCGTTCATATCATAGGCGAGTGCTGCGCTTGAAGTGTTGTAGCCCATGATATGCCGCCTCCCATCCCGAGTACGTTGGTAGTGTGTTTAAGCTTCGTTTATGGTGCGAGCGGGAGGTCCAATTTCGCGCGGTCGCGCCTACAGGCGCTGCGCCACGCGGATTTTGGCTGATCTCGCCCGAGGGTTGCGCGCAACCTCATCGGGTTGGGCAACCAAGGGTTTGCGGGTGATGACCTTGAGTATCGGCACGTTGCCGCACACGCACACCGGAATCTCCGGCGGACACGTGCACCCCTGGCTCATCTCCTTAAAGTGGTTCTTAACGATACGGTCCTCGAGCGAGTGATACGAGATGACGCAGATACGTCCGCCCGGGTTGAGCCACCTGGTGGCGGCATCAAGCCCTCGTTCGAGCACATCGAGCTCGTGATTGACCTCGATGCGAATGGCCTGGAAACTTTTCTTGGCCGGGTGTCCGCCATGCCGACGAGCGGCAGCCGGGATACCCGCCTTGATGATCTCGACAAATTGGCCGGTGGTTTCGATCGGTTCTTGCTCGCGGCGGC
>CAJMSO010000122.1 GCA_905216075.1 uncultured bacterium
CTCGCGCTCGGCAGCGCGACGGCGGGCACGCATAACCTGGGCCTCGCTAATCTGCGCCAGTGCACGGGCCTGCGCGACCTCATCGGAAATGGGGGCCGAAGCATCGGTGGCAACGGGGCGCTTCGCGCGCGTGGTGCGCGTCGTACGACGCTTGGGCTTTTCGGCATCCTCGCCGTCCGCAGCAGGCTTGGCCAAACGACGCGTGCGCTTAGGCTTAGCGGGAGCAGCCTCCTCGCTAGCAACGGGCGTGGTGGGCGCGGCGGCCTTAAGCGCCTCGGGAGCCGAGACCTGCGCCGGCGCGGAAAGCACGGCCTGGTCCGACGTAACCGGTGCAGCGGGAGCCGTTTGCGTCGTCGTTATTTCGTTTTCTTGTTGTTGATCAGACACAGTGTTTGCTCAACTTTCTTTTCAAGCCCTGTGATCACATGCTCCCTGCATAAACCTTCAGGGCGGCTAAACAGTCTAGCTCCGTCAAATACCGACGGACATCATTGATCTGTATAGAGATGATTGCGTTATATACGCAGCGTTAGTGTAACACAACCGCAACCACCTGCAACTTAGTCATCGGGGACGTTCTTAAACGACTAGTCAAAAGGGATGCTCTTTACAAAGTTCCGGCGTACACCATCGCCACATCATAAGCTGCGGTGAAATAGTTCCCAAATCCCGGCCGGCACCTCTCAAGCAGGAACCATTCCACCGCGACTCATGAGAAGAAGGCAGATCAAGCCTCAAGCATCGAGAAAACGGAACAGCTAAGGGGCAAGGGCATCGGCCCCAAGATCGACACGCCACGAATCGCGCCCATTTACTACGTTTGCCCCCGGCACCCCTGACCATACTCACTATTTTTCGAAAGTCGCAGACCTGCTACCTGCGGTTTTAATATTGCGATTTTCGGCGTGGTTCGGGGTACGCACTTAAACGTAGTAGATGCCCCCGATTCTTGGCAGAAGGTATCCCACCGCTCCTCCACGGGACAAAAATGATCCGTTTTCCTCCGTCCCCTAGGGTCATTTTCAAAACTATGGCTGTTTACTACGATGAATCGCTCAACCACGACCACGCCAAAAACCGGAAAAATAAAACCCCAGCTAGATGGCTTGCACTTTTCGGTGAAAAGCCCGTGTGATTGGAATCCCTCGATTCATCGTAGTAAACCGGTATAGTTGCGATTTGGTAGCATTTTCCAGCAAGCCAAATTGTCTCGCTAAACGCAAAAAGCCCGACCTCCGCATGGGAGATCGGGCTTTCGAGGCTCAGTCAAACCAAACCAACGCAGTCAAACGACCAGCGCTTACATCTGCTCGGGGGCAGAAACGCCAACGAGGGTAAGCACCAGGGCGAGCGTCACACGGACGGCGTCGCAGGCGGCCAAACGGGCGCGCGAGAGCTCAGGGTCGACGGGACGGCCCTCGCTCGGAAGGACCTGGCAGGCGGCGTAGAAGCTGTGGAAGTCGCCGGCGAGCTCCTCGGCAAAGTGCGTCAGGCGGAACGGAGCGCGATCGCGAGCGCAGCTACCGATGAGGTCGGTGAGCTCGTTGAGCTTACGCGACAGGGCGAGCTCGGTCGGGTCGGTCAGCAGCGAGTAATCGACGTTCTCACCGATGGCCTTGGCGGCGACGGCCTTCATGCCCATCTCAGCGGCCTGCTCGGCGGTAACGTCTGCGGCACGACGCAGGATGGAGCACACGCGAGCGTGAGCATACTGCACGTAATAGACCGGGTTGGAGTTGTCGCGCTTCTTAACGGCCTCAATGTCGAAGTCGACCATCTGGTTGGAGCTCTTGGAGATGAGCGTGTAGCGGGCGGCGTCAGAGCCGACCTCGTCGACGAGTTCCTGCAGGGTCACCATGGTGCCCTTGCGCTTGGACATACGGACGGGCTTGCCGTTGCGCAGCAGGTTGACGAGCTGGCCCAGCAGAACCTCAAACTTGCCGGGATAGCCAAGAGCGTCGCAGACGCAGCGGACGCGGTCGATGTAGCCGTGGTGGTCGGCGCCCCAGATGTCGATGACGTGGTCGACGCGCTGGAACTTATCCCAGTGATAGGCAACGTCGGAGGCGAAGTAGGTGTACTCGCCATCGGACTTGATCAGGACGCGGTCCTTGTCGTCGCCCAGGTCGGTGGAGCGGAACCACAGGGCGCCGTCCTTGGTGTAGAGATAGCCCATCTTGTCGAGCTTCTCAAAAGCGCGGTCGACGGCGGAGGTGCCGGCGGTTTCGCCCTCGGTGTCCTTCACATACAGCGAGCGCTCGGAGAACCAACGATCGAAGTCGCAGTTAACGGCATGGCAAAGGTCGCGCATGTTGTCGACCATCTTCACGTAGCCGCGCTCACGGAAGCTCTCCATGCGCTCCTGCGGATCGGCGTTGACCCACTTATCGCCGTCGGTGCGCCAGAACTCGGCAGCCTCGTCGATGATGTAGTCGCCGCCGTAGGAGTCCTTGCCCAGAGTCTCGGCAAAGTTGTCCTGATACGGATGGGTCTCGGGATGCTCGTCGTTCTCGTCGGCAACAAAGGCGTCGCGGTCGGCGATCAGCAGCTTGTGAGCCTCGTCGATATCCACGCCCTGCTTGGCGATGATGTCGGCAAGCTGCATATAGCGCGTGCTGATGGAGTTACCGAAGGTATTCATCTGAGAGCCGTGGTCGTTGATGTAGAACTCACGCTGGATGTCGTAACCGGCGTGGTCCATCACACGACAAAGGGAGTCGCCCAGAGCGGCCCAGCGACCATGACCGATGTGCATGGGGCCGACGGGGTTGGCGGAGACGAACTCGACCTGAGTTTTCAGGCCGCCACCGACGTTGGACTTAGCGAAGTCCATACCCTTCTCGCGAGCCTCGCCAAAGATGGCATTCTTGACGGCAACGGAGAGGTAGAAGTTGATGAAGCCAGGACCGGCGATCTCGACCTTCTCGATCGCGGGGTCCTCGGGCATATGGGCAACGACGGCCTCGGCGATCTTGCGCGGGGCGCAGTGAGCCAGCTTGGCGGACTTCAGGGCCATGGTGGAGGTCCACTCGCCATGAGAAGTATCAGCCGGTCGCTCGATAGCGCAATCGTCAAGTTCAAATGCGGAAAGGTCGCCGGCCTCCTGGGCCGCAGCAAGCGCAGCGCGTACCAGCTCTTCAATCTTCTCGGGCATAGATCCTCCTTGTGTTAAAGCCCCCGAGCTCTTGGTCACTCGTAGGGCAAAAGCCAGAGTTTGTAGCACTCTATCACAAGCGACGGGCACTGTCGCAGGGTAAAGCTAATAGATATTGCATATGCACAAAAATGACTACCGCTCTTGCGCGGCGGTACAAAGTTGGCGGTTTGCCTGCTGTTTATACACGTTCTAGAAATGCATAAACGTATGAATAAGCCGTTCTATTTATCGAATACTCTTACCTATCGGAGTTGTGTGCTTTTCCTGCATAAAGTGATGGTTTGCGCACGTCAGCGTGGTATTCTTAACATATGTAAATTCGTATAAGTTGGAGGTAGCATGTTCTCAATCGGTCAACACGTCATTCATCCGGGTCAGGGAGTCTGCACCGTCGTCGGCTTTAGGGACGACACACCGCAGCCCATGTTGTTGCTCGAGACCAAACAGGGGCATGCGCAGACGATTCTCATGTACCCCGTGGCGCAGGCCGACCGTCTGCATGCCGCTATCTCCCAGCAAGATGCAGAGCACCTGCTGAGCCACTACGATGAGCTGGAGTGCGACACCTTTACCGAGCGCAATAGCTCGCTCGAGGAGACGCACTTTAAGCAGCAGCTCAAGCTGGGCGCGCCCGAGACGGTTCGCGTGGCAAAAACCATGATGCACCGTATTCGCCAGGCCGAGGAAGCAGATAAAAAGCCCAGCTCCTACTACATGCGCGTACTCAAGGAAGCCAAGCGCCGCTCCATCGAGGAGTTCGCCGTGGCCCTGGGCGTCACCGAAGAGGCCGCCGAAGCCCGCCTAGCCCAAGCCGCCCTCAACTAACCTGCCCACGCCAAAACCACCACAAAGGGGACAGGCACCTTTGTGGTGGTTTTTTCGTTCTAGTCGTTCTAGTAGTATTCATTCTTAGCGATACCTACGAACACAAGGAGTCTTTTATGGCAGAGCTGCTTTCCGCCGGAATCACCCGCGACCGTGCGTTCGAATTGCTCAACGAGCACAACAAAGACCCGTTCCACATCACCCACGGCGAAACGGTCGAGGGCACCATGCGCTACTTTGCGCGCGAGTTCGACCCCGAGAACGAGGAGTTTTGGGGCATCGTCGGCCTGCTGCACGACCTGGATTGGGAGGAACATGAGGACGACCCCATGAACCACACTATCTATGCGGCCGAGATTCTTGAGGGCGAGGGCGCATCGCCTGAGCTCATCCGCGCCATCCAGACGCACACGTCCGATTTCAACTCTTCGCTGCCCAAGCCCGAGCTGCAGATGGAAAAGATCCTGTTTGCCTGCGACGAGCTCACCGGCCTGATCGGGGCCGCCGTCATCATGCGTCCGAGCAAAAGCGTCATGGACTTTACGACTAAGTCGCTCAAGAAAAAGTTCAAGGACAAGCGCTTTGCCGCCGGCTGCTCGCGCGACGTGATTTCGCAGGGCGCCGAGATGCTGGGCTGGGAGCTCCCCGAGCTCTTCGACCGCACCATCGCAGCAATGCAGTCCTTCGCCCCCGACCGCGACACCTTCCAGGCCTAACCGCCCACGCCACCTATAACCACTACAAAGGGGACAGGCACCTTTGTGGTGGTTTTTCGTTTGCGAAGGGTTTAGGGGCGGACCTGGCCGGTGCCGCGGAGCTTGTATTTGTAGGTGGTGAGGGCCTCGGCGGCGAAGGGGCCGCGGGCGTGGAGCTTTTGGGTCGAGATGCCGATCTCGGCGCCCAGGCCAAACTCGCCGCCGTCAGTGAAGCGCGTGCTGGCGTTGGCATACACGGCCGAGGCATCGACCTTGTCCAGGAAGAGCTCGCAGGCATCCTTGTCCTCGGCGATGATGGCCTCGGAATGCATGGTGCCGTAGCGGTTGATGTGTGCGATGGCCTCGTCCTCGTTTGCCACGACCTTCACGCTCATCTCGAGAGCCAGGTACTCGCGACCCCAGTCCTCCTCAGTCGCGGCGACGTAGTCATCACCCTCGGCAAGCCCGGCATCGGCGCATGCGGCGCAGGTTGCCTCGTCGCCGTGAATGAACACGCCGTGGTCATGCAGCACGGCCACGACCGCAGGCAAAAACGCATCGGCCACAGCACGGTCGACCAGCAGCGACTCGGCGGCATTGCACACGCCTACGCGCTGGGTCTTGGCATTAACGATAATGTTGAGTGCCTTATCAAAGTCGGCGGATTCATGCACGTAGATGTGGCAGTTGCCCGTACCCGTCTCGATCACCGGCACGAGCGACTCGCGCACGCAGCGCTGGATCAGCCCTGCACCGCCGCGCGGAATGAGCACATCGACGATACCGCGGAGCTTCATGAGCTCGCCGGTGGCCTCGCGGTCGGTGGACTCGATCATCGACACGGCCTCGCGCGGGAAGCCCTTGGCCTCGAGCGCATCGGCCAGCAGCTCGGCGATCATGGCGCACGAGTGATAGGCCAGCGAACCGCCGCGCAGAATGCAGGCGTTGCCAGTGCGGATGCAGATGCCCGCAGCATCGGCCGTCACGTTGGGACGGGCCTCATACACCATGGCGACCAGGCCCAGTGGCACACTCACGCGGGTCAGGTCCACACCACTTGCAAGCACGCGGTGGTCGAGCACGCGGCCGACAGGATCGGGCACTGTTTCCATTAAAATTTCTTTCAAAATATCTTTGCCTGCGTAGACTGGTGCTCCATTCTTTGTCTCAACCAGTGTCTTTCCATCAATCGTGATCGTTCCAGATGTGATCGTCTCTAACTGATTCATACAGCGCAGTAATGT
>CAJMSO010000123.1 GCA_905216075.1 uncultured bacterium
CAGTGCGCACGCGCTCAACGCAAATCAAGTCAGTTCCAACGGGAACACCAAAGAACTGCGCTTCGGTGGAATCCGCCGGCAGTATCTTTCTCGAAATGACGCACGCCCCCGGCTCCATTCCGTTAACGCGGCATGCGTCCGAAAAACTCTGGACGTCATCCTTCTGGCGAATCTTGCGCTTAAGCTTGGGGGCATTGACAAACGTGCCTTTCCCCTGCCGCTTCGTTAGATAGCCCTGCTGGACGAGCTCCTCAATAGCGCGTCGCACGGTAACGCGGCCAACTTTATAGCTCTCAGCCAATTCGAATTCGTTGGGTATCCGCGCGCCTGACTTGTAGGCGCCGGAGTTGATTTCGTTTTTGATGATATCAATAACCTGTTGGTACAGCGGTATCGCTGCTTTACCGTCAGTTAGCCCTTCAGTCGGTGGCATATACCCTCTCCCAGCACAATTAAGTCTAAAACGGGCTTAAGGGCATTCAACAAGTCCTTAAGCCCGCATTAGCATAAAGTATGCTTGCTGCCGCACCAAAATGTCGGGTATTTACTCATCTGATCCGAAAAACGCGCAACTACCGCGCTCCTAAGAAAGCGTGAGCAGCTCCGGCAGCTGGTCGATAATCTTGTCCGCGGCATCCTGGCTAAAGCCAAAGCGCTCCTCGCGCTTGGCAATGACCGTCAGGCCGGCTCGCTTGCCGGCAGTGATGCCAGGCACCGAATCCTCAACGCAGCAGCAGCGATTCGCGGGCAGCCCCAGCAGGTCCAGCGCATGCAGGTAGATGTCGGGCTCGGGCTTGCTCTCCTTAAACTGCTCGCCGCTCACCACATACTCAAAGGCATCCGACAGCCCGCATGCGTTGAGCACTTCTTCGATGCTATCCATGGGAGACGAGCTGGCAAGCGCCACGCGAACGCCGCGGCGCGGCAGCTCTCGAATCGTATCCACGGCGCCTGGGTTAATCAAAGCCTGATAGTCGCGCGGACGCTTATGCGCCCACTCATCCCAACGGGCCAACGCTTCATCGCCAGTAAAATGCCCCCTACCGGCGCGCTCAAACCAATCGACCAGCATATGCAGGAAGAACTGGTGCGAAGTACCGACCTGCCCGTTCAATTCCTCTTGAGTCAGGTTCAACCCAAGCTCCTTGGCAAAAGCCGCGGTCTCGCCCAGGTAGTAATACTCGGTATCGACAATCACGCCGTCCATGTCAAAGATAACGGCATCGAACGGAAATGCGGACACGGCACCCTCCCCAACAAAAGGACGCCCGCGAGCAGGCGCCCGAACCATGCATTAATCGGCGATTCTAACCCAGCAGCTTATCCAGCGCCACCGCAATACCATCTTCATTGTTATTGGCGGTCACCATCTGGGCCACAGCCTTGACCTCATCGACGGCGTTGCCCATGGCAACACCGGTGCCGGCCCACTCAATCATGGACTTGTCGTTCTGGCCGTCGCCAAACGATACGACCTCGCTGGCATCGATGCCGAGCTTGGGCAGGGCACCCTCAAGCGCACGGGCTTTGTCGATACCGGGCGCCGTGTACTCAAAGTACCAGTCGGCCGTAAACATGCCCGAAAGCGTCTGCTTAAAGGGCGCATACATCTCCTCGTAATGCGCCTGCAGGTAGGCCGGATCGCCCGCCGTCAGCAGCTTGTCCACGGGATAAGCATCAGCGACCTCATGCAGGCTCTCGACCTCGCGGATCTTAAGATCGCACGCATCGCGCTCGTATTTGACGATATTTTTCTGCGAGCCGTCAGGCAGCGTGATCATGCAGCGGTACGAATCCTCGACGTGCAGATCGCGACCAAGCGAAATCATAGGGATCACGTCAAAATTACGCAGGTGATCAATCAGACGGTGCAGCTCGTCAGCCGGCATGGCCTGGTCAAAAAGGACCTCATCGGTCTGAGCGTCGACCACATGCGCGCCATTGAAAGCGACTAGCAGACCGTCATGGTTTTGAAGGTCGAGCTCCTGCGCCAGAGCATGTAGTCCCCATGCGGGACGGCCCGAAGCCAAAATGAGCTTAATGCCCGACTCCTGCGCCGCGAGCAGCTTCTCGCGCGTGCGCGGGCTGATGACCTTTTGGTCGTTGGTGAGCGTACCGTCGATATCCATCGCGATGGCTTTAATTGCCATATGTGCCTCCTCGCATCGTTTTTATCGCGCACTATCTTATCCGAGCCGGGGCACGTTCGCACAGCGCGCGTATGACGGTTGCAAAACCACCCCATTTGAAACAAAGGCAAAAAAGTACTTGCAAAGACGCGTTCCGACATATAAGTTGATAAAAGACCGCCGTTGCGGTTTTAAGTAGATCGAGCATATGAAGTTTGAGTTTTAGCGTATAAGAGAAGGAAGATCGGCAAAGTACAACCCCAAACACAATGACAACTTAATGAGGTAACTGCCACATGTGAGGCACCCAGGGCATTGCTGTCTCGATTTTGAGCACGATGCCTTCCGCCTTGCATGGGCCGTTCCATCCAGCCCCTGCAGCAACTGCCTCACGGGCTCATTGAAAACCGCATAGCACCCCAACGTCAGCACATCACCCACGGCAAGCACATCACGCACGACAACCAACACATCAACAAACAGCACGAACATCAACCGATTGGAGAAGCTATGACAAACCACCACGCTGAAGACAGCGATAAGAAAAGCATTCTAGATGCCCGCATTGAGCGAGCATATGCAAACGAATATGACGCCGCCTTTGCCGCCGCGACCATCAAGAACTACGCGTCGCTACCGCTCGCGACGATCTTGGCCGACCACCCTCAACTGCTGAAGCGCTGCACAAAGATCATGGGCGACCCCGACATTCGCAAGCTGACAGACCCCTATGCCCCAAAACGCGACAACGATTCGTACGTTCTTACCGTAGGCTGCCTAGCCCATATGCTTACGGCACTCGATACGAAACTCAAGCTCGAATGGGAACCCGACGAGCGTCATGAACTCGAAAGCAAACGGAACACCCTGCGCACCGCACTGTTCCTTCCGTTGGACGGCCTCAAGCGCTGCAACGTCGAGCTCAATACACAGGCGCGGCAAAAGCCCGGGACCACGGGGCAGAAAACTCCAAGACCCCATGCGGCCATCGTCGACCGCGACCGATATAACCGCATGACCGCGCACTTTTCCGTCGAGGGAGCAGCCATAAGGACGCTGATCGACCTGCTGTGCCTCCTGAGCATCAACGAGCTATTTGAGGGCTATCTCGCCCTTGTTCCCGCGACGGCACCCAAGTCGGTAGCAAAGATCATCGAGACCTGCAGACGCCAGTTTGAGCGCCATCGCAATGGCAGCGAGATGAACGCCAGTATCGCGCAGTACTACGCGGCTCATTACAAAAATAACGGATGTGCCCCTGTCGAGCATCAGCTGCGGCTCGCCTACACCACGCCCGTCGCAACGCTCCATCGCTTTGGAGCCCTTGGCGCTTGCGAGCCGCACGAACAGGCAGCCTGCCCCACAACCGAGCTCGATCTCAGGCTCGAACGAACCCTGTAGCCCGCCAGCCTCTCCGCGGGCAACAATCCTATTCCACAACACAACCAACAGAAAGGAGTCCTCATGGACACCAATCATTCCCCCATCATCAGCCCCCTCACCATGCGCGAATCCGCCCGAGGTATCACGCTCACCAGCATTTACGATGAGATGCTCGCCCGTCGCGAGCTCTCCGTCATGGGAAACATCGAAACCCCGATGGCCCACGACCTATGTCAGCAGATTCGCCTGCTCGATGCCACCGACCCCAGCCGCCCCATCACAATATTTGTCGCCAGCGCCGGCGGAAGCGTGCGATCGGGTCTTGCGATCTATGACGCCATGCGCCTCGCATCGTGCCCCATCCGCACCGTCTGCCTGGAATTCGCCGCGTCCATGGGCGCCGTGATCTTTATGGGCGGCGACGATCGCCGTATGGCGCCCCATGCAGAGCTCATGATTCACGACCCACTGATCCCCCAGGGGGCAGGCGGCTCGGCACTTGCGCTACAGGAAACCAGCCGGCGTCTCATGCAGACCCGCAAGACCCTCACGCAAATCCTCTCGGACCGCAGCGGCCTCACGCCCAAGCGCATCCAGTCCCTCACTGCAAAAGACACCTACCTTTCGGCCGAGCGCGCCGTCGAGCTCGGCTTTGCCCACGAAATCCTCTCGACCACCAAGGAGATCGCCCATGTCTAACCTCGCCAGCCGCCTCGCCGCATCTGAGTCCGCATCGTCCACCATCCTCGCCAAGGATCGAACGCTTTCCTGCGACACCCGCCAAACGGGACTCAACAACAACGCACTTGTGATCGGCCCCTCGGGAGCCGGCAAGACCCGAAACGTCCTCAAGCCCAACCTGCTGCAAATGAACGCAAGCTACATCGTGCTCGACACCAAAGGCACGCTCTGTCGCGAAGTGGGACCCGTGCTGGCAGCCCACGGTTACCGCGTGCAATGTCTCAACTTCGCCGACCTCAACACCGTCCCGGCCCTTGCGCCCGGCATCGAGCGCTGCGGCTACAACCCCCTGAGGCACATTCGCCGCAAGGCGGACGGCAGGCCCAACCAGCAGGACATCCTCTCGGTGGCAAAGGCCATCTGCCCCATCGAGGACAACAACCAGCCTTTTTGGGATCATGCGGCGGCAAACCTGCTGTCGTGTCTTATCGCCTACGTCACCGAACAGCTACCCGCCGACGAGCAGACGATCAGCTCGGTCATCAAGCTGATCGAGCACCTGCAGGACGGTGCCACGGGTCGATTGTTTGACGATCTGATCACGACCGACCCCCAAAGCTATGCCCTCTCGCTATGGCGGCGCTACGCCATTACGCAAAATGCCGAGCGCATGCACGCGAGCATCGTCGGCATCCTTGCCGAAAAGGTCATGTGTCTGGGATTCGACGGTGCGGCACAGCTCTATCGTGAGTGCCATCAGGTGGACTTCGCTTCCATGGGACACACCCCCTGCGCCCTGTTTGTAACCGTGAGCGATATTGACCGCAATCTCGATCCGCTGACCGGCCTCTTTATTTCGCAGGCGTTTATGGGCCTCATTCGTGAGGCCGATAGGCAGCCCGACGGCAGCCTGCCCGTGCCCGTGCGCTTTATGCTCGATGACTTCGCAAATCTGCAGATCCCCCAGATCGACAACGTGCTCTCGATTATCCGAAGCCGCAACATCTGGGCAACGCTGCTGCTGCAGTCGACCAACCAGCTCGATGCGCTCTATGGCGAGGCACGCGCACGCTCCATCATGGGCAACTGCGACACGCATCTGGTGCTGGCGTTCCAGGATCCCGAGAGTGCCCGGGTGTTTTCCGACCGCGCCGACGCGCTGCCCAGCACGCTCATGGCGACGCCGATTGATCGCTCGTGGCTCTTTGTACGCGGTCGCACTCCCGAACAGGTCGAGCGCTTTAGGCTCGAAGACCATCCGCTCTACGGGGAGCTGCCCGAGGCGCAGCGAGGCCATGCGGAGGCCGAGATCTAGGCGCAGGGTTCTCGCAGCGCGCGGCGCCCCGGCGATGTTCCACAAAGGCCGTGCGCCCCGGGACCACGGCAAAGCAAAGGGGCCCGCATCCGATAGGATACGGGCCCCTGACTATAAGGCGCGATGCGTTAACAGCAAAGACTACTTACGGTGAGCGCGGTAGAACTCGATGAGCGCCTGGGTCGAAGCGTCCTGCTCGGCCTTGGCGGCGTCGTCGTGGAAGGCAGGGGTGATCTGCTTGGCAAGCTGCTTACCCAGCTCGACGCCCCACTGGTCGTAGGAGTCGATGCCCCAGACCGTGCCCTCGACAAACGTGATGTGCTCGTACAGGGCGATAAGCTCGCCGAGCGCGAACGGGGTCAACGTGTCGCCGAAGATCGAGGTCGTCG
>CAJMSO010000124.1 GCA_905216075.1 uncultured bacterium
GCCAGGAGCCAGGCTTCCCGCGCTTTTTCGCCGAGCTCAATCTGGGCCTGATTCTTACGGCCTTTGCCATCGTTGCGTTTAAAACCCCTAATCACTTTGCTTTTGGCGGCACCTCGGGCGTGTCGGTTATTCTGTCCACGCTGTTCCCGACCCTGCCCGTCGGCGTCTTTATGTGGATTATTAACGCGGTTCTCGTCGTTTTGGGCTTTATCTTTTTGGAGCGCAAGGCAATCCTGTGGAGTGTCTTCGCCTCGTTTGCGCTGTCCGCCTATGTTTCGCTTTTCGAGCTCTTTATCCCGACCAGTGTCTCGATGACGGGCGATATGTGGCTCGACCTGTGCTTTGCCGTGATTCTGCCGGCGCTCGGCAGCGCCATCGTCTTTGATATCGGCGCCTCGACGGGCGGCACGGACATCCTCGCCATGATCCTCAAGCGCCGCACCACGCTCGAGATTGGCCGCGCCCTGCTCCTGGTCGATATCGGCATCGTGACCATCGCGGCCTTTTTGTATGGTCCGCGTATCGGTCTGTATTGCGTGCTCGGCCTGTTTGCCAAGACGCTTGTGGTCGACAAGGCCATCGAGAGCATTCATCTTCGTAAGGTCTGCACGATCATTTGTTCCGAGCCCCTTAAGGTCGAGGAGTTTATCGTCAAGCATCTCAACCGTACGGCGACCATTAGTCGCGGCTACGGTGCCTTCTCGGGCAAGTGCGTGACGGTGATCATGAGCGTGCTGAGCCGTCGCGAGGCCGTGCAACTACGCCGCTATGCGCGCGAAGTCGATCCGGGTGCCTTTATCACGATCGTCGACAGTTCCGAGATTGTCGGCAAGGGTTTTCGCGGTACGAACTAACGCGGACGTATTCAACGAACCGCCTGCTGGCGCCGTGTACCTTGCAAATCGGTCATCTTTGAGTATTTGAACTCACATTGGGTGATAATGATGCCAAAGACATCGTTTGCGATCCAGGTGATTCGCTCTAGATACGAAGGGATGATTTCGATGTTCTGTTCGCAGTGTGGCGCCCCCATGGGCGATAACGACAAGTTCTGCGGTGTGTGCGGTGCTCCTAATGCTGGTGCTGCAGCCTCCGCCCCTCAGGGTCAGCCTCAGCAATTTGTCCCTCAGCCTCCCATGAGCGCGTCCAAGGGCTGTGTGGCTCAGGCGTTTGAGGATATGACCAAGACTCCGGGCGTGCTGCAGCGCGTGTGCCAGATCGCTTTTTTGCCGGCGCTTATCTGTGTCGTGTCGGTACTCGTTCTGTTCATCCCCGTTATCGGCGGTATTGCAGCTGCCATCGGCTTTTTGGCTGCCTACGTGGCGAGCGTGTGCGGTTCGGGCTTTGGCATCGAGTGGGGTCGCGATCTGTCGCTTAAGATTGATGACGGCATGGATCGTCCGTTGATGCGTTCCACATCGTTTGGCCTTGGAGTCTTTTCGAGCGTTATTTCGGTCGTGCTCGAGGTTATCGCTGCCATTCCCGTTATCGGTGTAGTGCTTTCGCTGGTGGAGGGCGTGGTAATTGGCGCGGCGGGCTCGTATTCGTATTACGGCTCTTATGCGCTCGAGGCTGCGCTGTTTGGCTCGCTTGGCTTGCTCGTTCTGGCTATGATTGCCTCGGCGATTCTGGGTGTCTTCTTTAAGATGTTCGCCGACATCGCCGTGATGCACTTTGCGGTGACCGGTCGCGTCGAGAGCGCGTTTTCGCTCGATAAGGTTTGGGCGGCCTTTAAGAACAACAAGACCAAGCTGTTCTGTGCTTCGTTCCTTCCCGAGTTTTTGACGGGCCTGGTCGCCAACGTTGTCACATGGATCTTGACGGCCGTCTTTGGCGCCATTGCCTCTGTCGGTATGTATAGCTACTACTATCGTCCTACGGGTATTGAGGCAATTGTTACCGGCGGTGGCGTCACGCTCGTGCTGTTCCTGGTGCTGGTTGCTTTCGTCACCGTATTTCTTACGGTCTTTGGCAAGATGCTCAAGCACCGTGCCGTTGGCTATTGGGCTGCACGCTATGCAAGCGAGTGGGCCGATGAGGACAAGGACGACGTCCTGACCTTTGTATTGCCCTTCGAGAAGAAGTCCGCTGCTTCGGGTTACAGCGCTCCGGATGCTTCGCCGGCACCTGCACCCGCTCCCGCGACCGAGCCTGAGCCGGCGCCCGAGCCTGAGCCGGCGCCCGAGTCAAGTTCCGACGAGGACCCTCAGGACGAGTAGCATGCCGCCTGCCATTTGGGGATGGGGTAGAAATGGTAGAAATAACGCTTGACAGATGAGCGGGGGCGGACGTTTCGACACATCCGCCCCCGCTTTGCTCCAGCCAGGCTGTTATGAATGGGTGCGACGGCTACTCGTCGTGCTTCTCCTCGCGGCGAGCGGCGGCGCGGGCTTCGTGGATGCCCTTGATTGCGGCATGGCGAGCCGTGCGGGCGTCGTGGATGGCGTCACGTGCCTCGGCGGTCGTCGCCTTGGCAGAGCGCAACTTGGCGGCCAGATCGGGGTTGGTTTCGGCGACCGCGGTGATCGCGGGGCCGTCGAGCTCCTCTTGCGTGGGCTCGGACAAAAAGTCGATAGCATACTGGGCGGCCACCATGGAGCCCTTTGCCAGCACGCTCTCATCGATCTTGTAGAAGCAGGAATGTTGGGCGTACGTGGCGCCAATTTTGGGGTTACGCGTACCTACAAAGGCGAGCACGCCCGGTACGCGGCGCAGGTACTCCGAAAAATCCTCGCCCGAGAGCGTGCCGCGATAATGGCCTTGGCCGGCGGGGCCCAGACACTTAATTACAGCCTGACGGCAGCGCTCGCTCGAGGCGACCTCGTTTTCGACCTTGTAGTTGGCGATGGTGTAGTCGGTGAGCTCTGCCTCGGCGCCCAAGGCGGCCGCGGTATGCTCCACGATGCGGCGCATAAGCTCCGGCATTTCCTCGTGGGTCGAATCGCCGTAGGTGCGCACCGTGCCGGCGAGGTAAGCCGTGCCGGCGATAACGTTGCGTGCGGTGCCGCCGTGCAGCTCGCCGACGGTGATGACGGCCGGCTCGTAGGGGCTGATTTCGCGCGAGACGATGGTCTGCAGGGCGTTGACGATCTCGGCGGCCACCATAACGGCGTCGTGGCCGCGCTGGGGCATGGCGCCGTGGCACGAGGTGCCGCGTACGTCGATACGGAACCAGTCGGTATTGGCCATGCGCGGGCCGGGCTCGCAGCTTACGGTGCCGGCGTCGACCTCGCTCCAGATGTGCGCGGCGTAGGCGCCATCGACGCCGTCGAGCACGCCCGTGCCGATCATGAGTTTGGCGCCTTGGCCGTTTTCCTCACTGGGCTGGAAGACGATGCGGACCTCGCCGTGGATGTCGTCTGTCATATGGCGCAGGATCTGCAGCGTGCCGAGCATCATGGCGATGTGGCAGTCGTGGCCGCAGGCGTGCATGCAGCCCTCGTTGACGCTGGAGAAATCCTCGCCGGTCTGCTCGGTGACGGGCAGGGCGTCGATATCCGCACGCAGCAGGATGCGGCGGCGCGGCGTGCCGTCCTCGCGATAGGCGTCGGGCGCGGTGCCGCGAAGGGTCGCCACCAGGCCCGTCTTAAGGGGACGCTCGTAGGGGATATTCATGGCGTCGAGCTGGTTGGCGATGTCAGAAGTCGTGCGCTCTTCGGCGAGGCTCAGCTCCGGGTGCTTATGGAAGTGCCGGCGCTGCTTGATGATATAGGGCTCAAACTCGGCGGCGATATCTCGGATGGCCGCGGTGACATCGTCTGCCGCGCGAGCCTCGGTCGCCGCCATAATTTGCTGTGCCTTGGTCTTCGTCATGGTCGATTTGCTCCTTGCTGGGTTGATCGCAAAATCGTACAGGCTCTCTCCAGTATGCCACCTGCCGCTAGGGCTGGCAAAGCTGCCGTTTGCCGCTTGGCATTTTGTAACCGAGACGGGGGAGTACACTCGGGGGTGTTGAATTTCCTGCCAGAGATGGGGATGCCCATGCAACATATCGATCGGATTATCCGTTCCAAGAACGTCTTTACCGCGCAAGACGGCATCGATACCGCCCGCGAGCTGGCGATTGCCATCGCAGGCGACCGTATCGTCGCAGTCGGTGCGCCCGATGACGTGATTGCCGCCACGCCTGCCGCCACGCCGGTTATCGACTACGGCGAGCAGTTTGTCTGCCCAGGTTTCCATGACGCTCATCTGCACTTCTTCCATACCTCGGTCGGCTCCTCGCCGTACATGCTCATGGATATGGGCATGTCCGAGGCTGCGCTGGTGCAGCACGCGCTCGAGTTTTCCCAGGACCTGCCCGACGACGCCTGGGTTGTGACGCAGGGCTGGCGCGACTACCGTTGGGACCCGCCCGAGCATCCTACCAAGGCGTCGCTCGATGCGGCATTCCCCGATCGTCCCTGCGCTATGTATTCGGGCAACGGGCACACGCTTTGGCTCAACAGCCGCGCACTCGAGGCGCTCGGCGTCACACGCGACAGCGAGCCGCCAGCGGGCGGCAGCTACGACAAGGATGCAAACGGTGAGCTCACGGGCATTGCTCACGAGGCGGCTGGCATGCAGCTGCTACCGCGCTGCCTTGAGTGGCTGGGGGAGGATCGCATTGCAAGCGCTTACGCCGATCAAATGAGGCGCATGGCCGAGCAGGGCATCACCTCGATCTGCGATATGTCGCTCATGCCCATGCCGGGCTGCGATTTTATCCGCGACGATGTCTACGACAAATTGCAGACGGCCGGTAGGCTGGGCATTCGTGCCCATCTGTTTCCCACGCTGCTGGATGACCAGTCGCGTCTGGAAGAGCTGCAGGTACGTTACGCGAACAACGCGCTGCTTTCGGCGCCGGGTTTTAAGCAGTTCTTCGACGGCGTGTCGAGTGAACACACGGCATATCTCACTGAGCCCTATACCAATCCGCGCTTCCCGGGCGACCAGGGCCGTCTGACGGTCCCGGCTGAGCGCATGCGCAAACTGGTTCTGGCGGCCGCGGAGCGCGGTCACACCGTGCGCATCCACGTCATTGGTGACGGTGCGATTCATGCCGCGCTGGATATCTTCGAGGAGGCGGCCGATCTGTACGGCCTGCCCCAGCACGGCCATAACACGCTCGAGCACCTGGAGAACCTTCTGCCCGAGGACATCGACCGCCTGCGCAAGCTCAACGTGGTTGCTTCGAGCCAGCCCTGCCATATCACGCTCGACCCGGGTGGTCCGGAGCGCGATCTGGGCTTGGAGCGCAGCCGCATCATGTGGCCGTTTGCGACCTATAAGCAGCGCGGCATTCGCCAAGCCTTCGGTACCGACAGCCCTATCACGCCCGTTACCAGCATGAACGTGCTCTACACGGCTATCACGCGCCAGGACCCCAAAAGCCACTGGCCCGAGGGCGGCTGGTTACCGAGCGAGCGCATCGATGCAGCAACAGCCCTGCGCAACTACACCCTGGGCAGCGCGTACGCAGCGGGCGACGAGCAAAACCTCGGCAGCCTGGAGCCCGGCAAGTACGCCGACCTGGTAGTCCTGGACCAAAACCCGCTCACCATCGACCCCCAAGAACTTCAAGCCACCAAGGTTCAGGCCACCTACCTGGCAGGCAACCTGATCTACGAGCGTTAACCCCACATCCCACCCCTCAGTTGCGGTGAAATAGTCCCTAAAATCGGCCTTCAAGCCCAAAAACAGGAACTATTCCACCGCAACTTAAAAGAGCGCGTCCCAACAACGTGCCCCCTATCTTGTGCATTCCATCCGCATCGCCATTTTGCTGCACTGACTTTTCTGAATGCCGGGCCCGAATTAGTTCACCTGTCTCCCGTGTGGCTCCGGAGGGGCGGGGCATAAGGTTTATCGCGAGTTCCGCACGAGCCGAAGGCCACTTAATGTGG
>CAJMSO010000125.1 GCA_905216075.1 uncultured bacterium
GCAGCCGCCTCGCGCGCCTTCTCGGCAACAAACGCCGCTGCCGAGGTATCGAGCTGCACCGTTGCGTGTGTGCGTGCGGGCGCGGCGACCTCGCCGGCATGCACCACGATGATGCCGCAGGTGCTCGTCTTAACAAACTCGACCATCTTGGGATCGGTGAAGCCGGTCACGTCGTTGACGATCGAGGCGCCGCAGCGCACGGCCGCCTTGGCAACCGCCACATGACGCGTGTCGATCGAGACGATGGCGCCCTCCTTGGCCAGCGCGCGCACCACGGGCAGCACGCGGCGAGCCTCCTCGTCGGGGTTGACCGGGGTAAAGCCGGGGCGCGTGGACTCGCCGCCCACGTCGATGATGTCGGCGCCGGCGTCGAGCATCGCCAGGCCGTACTCGATGGCGGCATCCGGATCGAAGTGCTCCCCGCCATCGCTAGACGAATCGGGCGTCACGTTGAGGACGCCCATGATGCGCGGACGGTCAAAGCTGAGCTCGTACTTTCCGCACCGCCATGTCTTGCTGTCGTTCGCCATGAACATCCTCCTAAAATGCCCACGCCGCCGAGCTTGGGGAGCTGGCGGCGGGGTCGCTTTGCACTCAGTCTTTCTATTGTATCCGCGCGCGCGGGCTAGAACGCAAACGCGGCCGCGATGTCGCAAGAAATCAGCAGGTCGGCATTTGCATCCTGATCGGTGGGAGCAAGGTTGCATATGGCCAGCGTATCGCCGGTAAAGTATCGCGTAAGGCCTGCCGCCGGATACACCACGAGCGAGGTCCCGCCCACAATGAGGGCATCGGCGGCGGCGATGGCGGCAACGGCACCGGTCAGCACATGCTCATCGAGCGGCTCCTCGTAGAGCACCACATCGGGCTTGATGCGCCCGCCGCACGCAGGACACACAGGCACGCCCGCGGCGTCCTCGTGCTCGCGCGAGCAAATCCACTCGGCGCTATAGACCGCGCCGCACGACTGGCAAATGTTGCGATGGACCGATCCGTGCAGCTCGAACACGCGCTGTGAGCCGGCCATCTGATGCAGGCCGTCGATGTTTTGCGTCACCACGGCGTCGAGCTTGCCGGCGCGCTCCAGCTCGGCCAGCTTGGTGTGGCAGCGGTTGGGCTTAGCGTTAAGCGCGATCATCTTGGTGCGGTAAAAGTCGAAGAACTCGGCCGGATGCGCCTCGTAAAAGCTATGCGACAGCATGGTCTCGGGCGGATAGGCAAACTGCTGGTGATACAGGCCGTCCACGCTGCGAAAATCGGGAATGCCGCTTGCCGTGGAAACACCAGCGCCGCCAAAGAACACCACGCGCTCGTGGGTATTGAACAGCTCCGCCAGCGCGGCGGAGGCCTGCCTGGGATCTGTTATCGCTTGCGTCATGTTTGTCCTCCGTCCATGTTGGTCGGGGCGGCCGCGATTGCGCCGTCGCCCACGGAGCCCACCCCGCCCCCGTTGCGCTAATCTTAAGCCTGCCAACCCCGTCGAAAGGACACCATGCCTCAGACTTACACTTTCGCCTCGTGGAACGTCAACGGCCTGCGCGCCGTGCTCAAAAAGGACCCGAGCTTTATCCAGATCGCGCAAGAACTCGACGTCGATATCCTGGCGCTGCAAGAGACCAAGCTGCAAGAAGGCCAGGTCGATATTGACCTGCCCGGCTATCACCAAACCTGGAGCTACGCCGAGCGTAAAGGCTATTCGGGCACCGCGGTCTTTAGCCGCCAGGAACCGCTACGCGTGCTGCACGCCGCTGCGCTGCTGTCCTACGCCGGCGAAGGCGAGGCTGCCGAGCTCGTTGCCCAAGCCGCGACCGAGGGCCGCGTCTGCGCGCTCGAGTTCGACAAGTTTTGGTTTGTTGACGTCTATACGCCCAACGCGCAAAACGAACTCGCGCGCATCGATGTGCGCATGGCCTGGGACGATGCCTATCGCGGCTTTTTGAGCGCGCTTGAGCGCGAGAGCGGCAAGCCCGTCGTAACTTGCGGCGACTTTAACGTGGCGCACGAGGAGATCGACCTTAAGAACCCCAAGTCCAACCGCGGCAACGCGGGCTTTTCGGACGAAGAACGCGGCAAGTTTACCGAGCTGCTCAACGCCGGCTTCACCGATACCTGGCGCGCGGCAAACCCCGACGTCGAGGGCGTCTACAGCTGGTGGAGCTACCGCTTTAATGCTCGCAAGAACAACGCCGGCTGGCGCATCGATTATTTCCTGGTGAGCGACGCAATCGCCGACAACGTACGCGACACCGGCATCCGCGGCGACATCTTTGGCAGCGACCACTGCCCCGTCACCCTCACGCTAGAACTCTAGCCCCAATTGATCCCCTGGGGACGGAGGAAAAGGGATCATTTTCACCTCGCGAGGGAACCCACGCGGCCCTCCCGCCACGGAACTGACCCATCTACTACGTTTAAGCCACTACCCTCAACCACAGCGAACAACGCAAAAAGAAAACCGCAGGTAGAAAGCCTGCGGTTTTTCATAAAACGCGGTCATGGTCGGGGGTATCAAGCTAAACGTAGTAGATGGGCCAGTTTCGTGGCAAGCGCCGCCAACTGATTCCCCGGGGACGTCTGGGGACGGAGGAAAACGGATCGATTTGGCTCTCTGAGGGCCACGATGCCCGTCATATCAGCCGGCCATTCCAAAACTATGCCGGTTTACGGGGCTGAATCGCGAACCCCCAACCATACGCAATTCCGAAATAATAAAACCTCAGGTAAACGGCTTGCTCTATTTTGAAAAAAGCCGGTATGGTCGGCCTACGCTAATCTAGCCCCGTAAACCGGCATAGTTTTGAAATGGTACTTCGGAAGTATTGATTCACGCCCCGGCGCAACCAGCCCTACAGCCCGTATTTCACGACAACGCGGTTGATCCGTCGACACCAAGGCTTGTAGAGGGCGGCCAAGAACACGCAGGTCGCGAGGCCGTGTGTGATATCGAACGGCACTGCCGTGGCAAGACGCGCCACGACGCCCGCCCACGTGAGCGGTTGTACAAAACCGATAATGTCGTACGCGTTGATCACCACGCCGTACAGCAGACCCGAAGCAAAGCCGTACGCCATCAGCGCCGGCATGCGCACGGTTCCATCCGCACGGTCGAACGCACCGGCATGCGCCAGCGCACCGCCAACATAGCCAACCAGGCCCCAGGCATACATCTGCCATGGCGTCCACATGCCCTGCCCAAAAAAGAAATTGCTGGTCAGCGCCGCCAGCGCGCCAACCATAAAACCATTGCGGCGACCAAGCGTCGCCCCCGCGATAATGGCGATGGCGCTCACCGGTTTAAAGTCGGGAATGGGCCCAAACAGGATGCGCCCCGCCGCCGCCAGCGCCGCCAGCACCAGCGTGGGCATAATCTGGCGCAAACCCGGACGAGATGCCTCGTAACCCGCAAAGAACAGTGCAAGCACCAGCGCCACCACGACAAGCATGGCGAGCGCCGCCTGCTCAACGCCCGCCAGCAACGCCGTTGCCATCACCGCCGGCACCGCCAACAACAGCGGAATCTCCAGTTTTGTGAGTAAACGCGAGAAACGACAGTCCGTCATCCCATCACGCCCTATAGAACACGTTGTCGGCAAAGAAGTCGGCCGGGGGCTCCACGCAGGCAATCTCGCCGTCAAACATCATGGCGACGTCGTCGGCTACCTGCTCGGCAAAGTCCAAATCGTGCGTAGCCATGATGACGGTGCCGCCAGCCTTCGCATGGTCACGCAGGGCACGGGCGATGATGCGGCGGCTGGCCAGGTCCAAACCCTTGGTGGGCTCATCGAGCAATAGCAGCTCGGGGCCAATCAACAGCAGCTTTGCCAACGCAAGCAGCTGGCACTGACCGCCCGAAAGATCGTACGGGTGACGCGCCTCCAAGCCCGCCAGACCCAGGCGCGCTGTCTGCTCCCGTGCTGCGGCCTCGTCGTATCCGCAGGTCGAGGCCCATTCCATCAGCTCATCGCGAACCGTCTCGGCAACCAGCAATGCCTTGGGATTCTGTGGCAGCAGCGCCGCCGAGGCCGCTTCGCGCACCATGCGGCCGCGCTGCAGCTTGGCGGTCTTCGCCAGCACCGAGAGCATCGTCGACTTACCGCATCCGTTGCCGCCCACGATTGCATGCACCGCGCCAGCCGAAAACGAAGCATCGAGCCCGCGCAGCACCCAGCCGGACGCTCGATCGTAGCGAAACCAGCCTTCCGACAGGGTGGTAGCCGACCCGCCGTGCATTTTTTGGAGTATTCTGCTTCCATCCGTGCGCGAGAAGGCTTCCGAGCCGTTCTCGAGCGACGTTTGCGCCACAAATTCGGACGATTTGTCCAATTCCGAACTTTTTTTCGCGCTCGATACGTCCCCGGGCGGCTCCAGAGAGCCCAAATTGTCCTCACGCCTGCTGAATACTCCTTTATTTGCACATCGGATGGCACCCCACCCCAACATGTCATCGGAAAACAGCGATTCTCGGCGTCCCAAAGAAGCCATATCCGCCACCTCGCGCACGCGACCGCCCTCAATCCGGTACGCACGCGTCGCATACTCGAGCATCGGCCGCGGTTGATGCGTCGCCACAACAACCGTGCAGCCCAGCTCGCGATTCACACGAAACAGCGCGTGCAGGAAATTCTTCTCCGCAACCGGATCAAGCTGAGACGTGGGCTCGTCGAGCAGCAGCACGCGCGGGCGCAGCGTCAGAACGGCCACCAACGACAGCAACTGTTTGCGACCGCCCGAAAGCGTGTCAGTATCGCGGTGAAGCCAATCTTCCAGCCCAAAGAAATAGCTGGTCTCAGCTACGCGACGGCGCATCTCATCACGCGCTAGCCCCAAGTTTTCCAGGCCAAACGCCATCTCGTGCCACACGGTTTCGCACACGATCTGGTTCTCGGGATCCTGGAACACATAGCCCACGCGCTCCGCCGATGCCCGCACGTCCATGTCGGCAACGTTCTCGCCCAGCACGCTCAGTTCGCCAGTGCGCTCGCCCGCCGGAGCGATCTCGGGCTTGAGTAGCGACAGCAACGTCGACTTACCCGATCCGGTACCGCCGACAAGCAGCGCAAATGCACCTTGGGGAACAGACCAGTCGAGTCCCTCGAGCACCGCAGCATCCGCATCGGGGTAGGCAAAGCTCAGGCTCCGCACCTCAATCGCCGGCATATCCGGGCCGTATGCCGCGCCCGACACCGGTCCCCTATCCAACCGAGCCATCAGCCGAACCTCTTCTCATCGATCGCATGCAACACGCAGGGCAGCATCATCCAGGCAGCGTACACGACATAGCCCAGCCACGGCGCCGGCACCGATAGTTGCGGGTAAAACGAATACTGCGTTGTCGCGGTCCATGCCACCGCCACCGCAGCGGCACCAAACACCGCAAGCCCAACCAGCGCGGCAACATCGCCGCGACCCAGCCGATACCGCGCGTACGTCGTGCGACGTGTCGCGGCGCCCCATCCACGGGAGCGCATGGCGTCCGCGCGCTCCAGCGAATCTTCCATGCCCCAGCCCATCAACACACTCGATGCCCGCAAGCGCGAGCGCACGGGGTCGGCCGGCGCACGCCCCGGTACATCAATCGCGTCCTGCACCGCCAGCACCGTGCGGCCGCGGCACAAAAACTGTGGGATAAGCCGCATGCACATCGAGATCATAAGCGCGATCACCGGCGCGGCGTTGCCTAACAGTGCGAGCACCTTGTCGTATTCGAGCATCGACGCCGCGGCCTCAAACCACAGCACGCTCGCCACGAACAGCCCGCCCATGCACAGGCCGTAAACCATGCTCTCTAGATACACCGCACGCATGCCAATACGAAACAGCTCCGTCGAGCCCGATGCACTAAAGAGCGGATTGAGCACCGCAATGATCAAAATC